>JAKZVK010000593.1:0-4413 GCA_047516085.1 Bryobacterales bacterium | reverse complement strand
CGCGACTCGTTTCCTTGAGATAGTTCGGGCGAAAAAGAAACCCCGGTCGTCAAGAGCGACCGGGGTTTTGGGTGGACCGCCTCCCGCAAAAGAAGCTCGAGCCACCAGCGGCTTGAAGCTTGCCACGATCGCGGGAGTGCTGTCCAGAGAAAGGATGGCACGGTGGGCTCTGGCGGTCGGGAAGTCGTTCTCCGACAGCGTCTTTGCCGTTACTGCGGATGTGGGCGTTTGTTCTACATCTGCCGCTCGTGCGACCGCGGCCATGCCTATTGCAGCGTGTCGTGTCGGCTGGAGGGCCAGCGGCGTTGGCGGAGCGAAGTGAACCGGCGTTATCAGCAGAGCCGGGAGGCCCGTCGGGACCACGCGGATCGTCAGCGCGAGTACCGACGGCGCCGGGCTGAGCAATTCGTGACAGATCCTGGTTCCCCTGGGTCGGTGGAGGTGTCTACCCTCGATGAGCCTGTCGGCGCACCGGACGTGCCGGCAGGAGGTGTGGGGCGACGTCGCAGTCGCCCGTTTGACCACCCTGGTCCGGCCTGCGTGGTGTGTGGCCGGGGCGGGATGGTCGACCCTGAGGGAGGGACACATGATCGACGCCGGCCTGGTCGCCCGGATTCGCCAGCTTTACTACGCCGAACACTGGAAGCTGGGGACGATCGCGGCCGAGCTGGGGCTGCATGCGGAAACGGTGAAGCGAGCGCTGACGGACACGCCACGCAGCGCGCCACCGCCGCGCCCGAGCCCGGTCGACCCGTACCAGGAATTCATCGAGCAGACGCTGCGCAAGCATCCCCGGCTGCGCGCCACACGGCTGTTCCAGATGATCCGGGTGCGTGGCTACTCGGGTTCGGTACGGCAACTGCGCCGTCGGGTCGCTATTGTGCGCCCGGTCTACAAGGAAGCCTTCCTGCGCCTGCGCAGCTTTCGTGGAGAGCAGGCTCAGGTGGACTGGGCCCACTTCGGTCGGGTCCGAGTGGGCGGTACGGAACGGAAGCTGAGCGGCTTCGTGATGACGCTCAGTCACTCCCGGGCGTTGTACCTGGAATTCTTCTTCGACCAGACGCTGGCGAGCTTCCTGCGGGGTCACGTGCGTGCCTTCGCCTTCTTCGGCGGGGTCTGTCGCACTCTGCTCTACGACAACCTGCGCTCCGCGGTGCTGGAGCGGCACGGAGAGGGTGTGCACTTCCATCCGCGGCTGCTGGAGCTGTGCGCTCACTATCACTGCGCTCCACGGCCCTGTGCTCCCGGACGAGGGAACGAGAAGGGCCGCGTCGAGCGAGCCATCCGCTACATCCGGGATTCGTTCTTCGCCGCGCGGAACTTCACGACGCTGGACGACTTCAATGCACAGGCCTGGCGCTGGCGCGACGAAGTCGCCCACACCCGGCCCTGGCCCGACGATCCCAAGATCACCGTCGCCGATGCCTTCGAGCAGGAACGGCCCTACCTGGTGGAGCTGGCTCGGCATCCCTTCGACACGGACGAGCTCATTCCGGTTCGATCGCGCCAGACGATCTACGTTTCATTCGACGGGAACCAGTACTCGATTCCACGTGCCGGGGTCGGCCGTCCGCTCACCCTGATCGCCTCGGATCGCCTCGTCCGTATCCTCGATGGCGAGAAGGAACTCGTCCACCACCGACGCAGCTACGAGCGCCGGAGGCGAATCGAGGTCGAGGCTCACATCCTCGAGCTGCTCGCCGAGAAGCGTCGTGCCCGCGGTTCGGTCGCCTCACAGCGGCTGCTCACCGCGGCTCCTGAGAGCGAGGCCTTCCTCGAAGCCGCTTTCGCCCGAGGCGAATCCGCCGCCGCTCAAACCGGGCGGCTGCTGGAACTGCTCGATCGCTATGGAGCCCAGGAGCTGCGCGCCGCCATAACGGAGGCTCTCGAACGTAAGACCGAGCGGGCCTCTTCTGTCGCCTACCTGCTCGAACGCCGCCGCCGGGCCAGCAAGGCTCTCAAGCTCCCTCCCGTCGACCTGACCCGGCGGCCCGATCTGGCCGACTTCCACGTCGAGCCCCATTCCGCGGAGACCTACGATGAGCTCTCGTCTCAAAGCGACGAACCCGAATCCGATTGACCTGTCGGCGGCCCTCAGCGACGTGGGCCTGCGGGCCATCTCCGCCTCCGTCGACGACTTTCTTGCTCGCGCGACGAAGGCACGATGATCGCCTCGCCAGATCCTCGAACAGATGGCCCACCTCGAGCTCGTCGACCAGACCCAACGCAGCCTGCAGAACCGGCTCGACCGTGCCCGACTCGGACGCTTCAGGCCGATCGTGGACTTCGACTGGAACTGGCCCAAGAAGATCGAGCGCGACGTCATCGAGCGCGCCCTGGCGCTCGACTTCCTGCAAGAGGACCGAAACCTCGTCCTGCTCGGATCCAACGGCCTCGGAAAGACCATGATCGCCAAGAACATCGCCTTTCGAGCCGTCCAGGCCGGATACTCCGTCATCTTCACCACCGCCGCTGAGCTGATCGAGCGGCTCCAGGGTGATCTCTCGCCCTCGACCTTCAGGCGAAAGCTCGCACGCTACGCCAACTGCCAACTGCTCTGCATCGACGAGGTCGGATATCTCGCGTACGACGCACACGCTGCCGACCTGCTCTACAAGGTCGTCGATCGGCGTTACGAGAGGGCCTCGATTCTGCTGACAACGAACCTCGCATTTCGAGACTGGAACAGCGTCTTTCCAAACGCCACCTCGATCGCCACTCTGCTCGACAAGCTCACGCATCACGCCGACGTCACCCTCATCGACGGAGAGAGCTACCGCGTACACGAATCCCGGCGCGACGCGGCTGAGCGCAGGGAAAAACGTCGGTGAATCAATCCAGGCAAGCACAACGCGAGTACGTCCAAGCCGTCCTCGACCTCTACGTCGCCCTTCCCGCAACACGGCACGCACCGGGACGTCAGGATCGTCGCCTCGCTGCCGCCCTCTACGAGCGCGGAATCCCTCTCGGCATCGTCCGCGCCGCTCTCCTGCTCGCTGCTGCTCGCAGGACCTTGCGTGGCGACGACGCCCAACCTCTACCCCAGGTGGGATGCCTCCACTACTTCCTCCCCGTCATCGACGAGCTCAAGAACTCCCCGCCAGACCCCAGATACGTCGACTACCTCTACTCCAAGCTCGAGCCCTTCATGAAACACAAGCCAGATCAGACTTCGACCGATGGTCAGAAAACTTCACTTTCAACTGGTCGGTAACAGTCTTGAAGACTTGCGGCAACTCGTACTCGATGACTACGGAGCCAACGAGCGGAGAACGCCCGACCGAGTTGAGAGAGCCTTTAGAAAGCTAGAGGGCTTCTTCGGGCTGAGATGCAAGGCGGTCGATATTCGCGCCCACCGACTGACTGCCTACGTCAACGCTAGAAATGGGGCCGCAGCGACGATTCGGCAGGAACTCGCCTATCTCAAGCGAGGATTTGGTCTGGCGATCAAAAACGAGCTATTGCGACCGAATCACAAGCCCACCTTCCCCACGATTGCCGTGGACAATGCCCGCCAAGGGTTCTTGGAAGATGCGGAATACCACGACGTAATCCGAGCCATGGCCCAGGTGAAGGGAGGCGACTTCCTGATCCCTGTGATCCAGACGTATCGGCTGACTGGCTGGCGCAAGCAAGAGATCCTCGGATTGCGTTGGTCGCAGATCGACCTCGACGCGGGCGTCATTCGTCTCGACGTTAGAACGACAAAGAACCGTGACGGACGAACCTTTCCGTTCGCGGCCCTGCCTGAGTTGGCGCAGGTCGTGAAGCGTCAACGGCAGTACACCGACAGAGTTCAACATCGAATCGGTGCCGTTGTGCCTTGGGTCTTTCATCGGAATGGAAAGCCGATCAAAAACATGTACTACGCCTGGCGACGCGCATGCGCTATCGCTGGTGTCGATGGTCGGCTACTCCACGATTTCAGACGAACAGCCGTGCGTGCTTTGGAACGAGCGGGTGTCTCACGCTCCGTGGCGATGCAACTCACGGGCCACAAGACCGAGAGTGTTTATCGGAGATACGCCATCGTGAGTGAGGCTGATCTCGCTGAAGGATTGGCCAAGCGTGCCTCACTTGAGCAGCAACTTGGGAAGCCATCTTGGATGGTCGCGGGCAAAAAGTAGTCGCCTAGCCTTCGTCACGGCCCCTTCAAGACTGTGCGTCTCACCCCGGTGTGAGCGCAAAGGCGAAACGCTGCAAGGTCTCGGTACAGGCAAGACTCCTACCGTCTAGCGCGAAGCCGGGAGCGGAAACCTTAAGGAATGGAACCGAGCAGCGAGTGAGGGTATATCGGCAAGAGGGGGAATAGAAACCATTGCCGTCTACGCGCTGGCTGCAGATTCCAATTGAAGGAGCGAATCCTTGGCACCCGACGTCGCAGAAATCATCAACGGTCACCGTGGCATCACG
>JAKZVK010000592.1:0-3965 GCA_047516085.1 Bryobacterales bacterium | reverse complement strand
GGTGACTTTCGCTCGGTGCGGAAACGCGTAGCGCGTTTTCACCTCGCCTCGTGATCGCTGTAAGTGGCGATTCTGGTGAGGCGAAGGTCCCACCAACCGAGGGTGTTTCGCCTTCTAGGGTCGCATAATGGCGCATTCTGTTAACTGCAGCTGTCTAGCCGCGCAACGACGGAGGACCGACGATGAGCAAGCAACGGTCAGAGGCAATGATGGCAGACGACCGAGTAAAGGCCCTTGAGAAGCTAGCAGAGACCATCGCGAAATTGGACTCTCTCCTCACTGCGACGACCAACAAAACAGCGGCTCATGAACTCGTCATCGCGGCCATTCTGAGTCATCAGGATGAAAAGACTTTGCGTGCGGCTGCGTCCGACCTAGAGCAGATATTCCAGAAAATTCCCATCAATGACCGCGAGGGCGTCAAGGAGGCTACGATGGGTGTTTGGCGAACGGCCGGACTCGACTGGCCGAGCGGCAAGTGACTCCGCGACAACGGTCCAATGGAACTCGTAGCAGGCATCATCATCGGTCTCGCCCTGGGCGGCGGCGCGCTCTATGCCGTCCTCCGCGACCGGACGCGGCAACTTGAAACGGCCGCACAGGACCGGGACGAACTGCGCGGCAAGTTGGCGCAGGCCGAGGCCGACCTCAGCGGCTACCGGAGCAGCCACACCGAGCGCGAGAAGGCGCTCGAAGAGCGTCGTGCCGAGCTCGACATCCATTTCAAGGGGATCGCCTCCGACGTGCTCAAGTCAAACACGGAGGAGTTCCGCAAGCAGGCCGCGGAACAGTTCAGACAACACCAGGAGCGGGCTGGCCAGGACCTGAAGGCGCGCGAGACCGCGGTCGAGAACCTCGTGAAGCCGGTGCGCGAGAGTCTGGACAAGCTGCGCGAACACGTTGATGCGTCGGACAAGGCTCGCATCGCGGACACGACGAAAGTCAGCCAGGGCGTCGAGCAACTGATGGCCGAGACCAGCGGGCTGCGGAAGATCCTGCACAACCCGCGACTGCGTGGCGAGTGGGGCGAGCAGCACCTGCGCAACGTGCTCGACGCGGCTGGCATGGCGCCGCACGTCGACTACGTCGAGCAGAAGACGTTGGATGGAGCGCCGGACGGCGCGAGCCTGCGCCCGGACGTGATCGTGAGCATTCCCGGCGGCGCCAAGGTTGTGATCGACGCCAAGACGCCGCACGACTGCTACGACGCGGCGCTGCGGAGCGACGACGCACAGGAGCAGGCCCGACTGCTCGCAGAGCACGCGGCCGCCCTCGCGGGGCATGCCAGGGAGCTTGCCGGCAGGGACTACGCGCAGTGGGTTGAGGGTTCGCCCGATTTCGTGATGATGTACGTGCCGACCGACCCGATGCTCGACGCGGCCATCAACGCCGAGCCGGATATTTGGCAGGAGACGTGGCAGCGCCACCGCGTATTGATCGTGACGCCGGGCCTGCTGATTGCATTCCTGCGGACCGTCGCACTCGCGTGGCAGCAACAGGAGAGCCAGACCAATGCCCGTGAGATTGCGGAAACCGCTAGGGAGCTGTACCGCCGCCTGCAAATCTACTCCGGCCACGTCGACACAATGGGCCGCGGTTTACGGCAGGCCGTCAATGCCTACAACGACGGCGTCGGTTCGTTCCAGTCGCGGGTGCTGGTGCAGGCGCGGCGCTTCGAGGAGCTGAGCGCCACCAGCGAGGCCAATCGCATCGACGAACCGAGGCCGGTCGAGCAGGCTGTGCGGCAGGTCGATGTGCCGGAGCTGCCCCTGGCAACCGGCGACGATTGACCGCGGCGACCGGCTACGCGCGCGTCCAGCGCGTACCACCGGCGCTGTCCCTCCAGAGCGATGCCGCCTCCTGTGGCGCTCTCAGCGGGTGCAGCGGGATTGACGGCGGGCACCCGGAAGCGACCGCAGCGTCATGATCTCCCACGGTTGCGCGTTGCCGGACGGCACGCGCCCGAACGCGGGGCCGTCCGAAAGTATCTGTAGGTCGTGGTTTACTAGAAGCAGAGCACGCCGAATGACCGACACCCAGCGACTCTGGGACCGCCGCGCCGACGAAACCCCTAAATCCTATGCGGCCTTCCTCGCCTACGTCGCCCTCGGCGCGCGCCGATCCGTCCGTGAGGCCGCACATCAAAACCACATCAAAACCATATCAACCGGGAAAATCTCCAGCGTCGAGGATACGACGGTGCGGACGTGGTTGGGCTGGTCGGCTCGGCACAAGTGGGTGAGTCGTAGCCTGGCCCGCGACGAATGGATCGCTCGCACCTCGGACGACCAGATCGTGTCGAACGTGACGGCGTGCAAACTGGCGCTCACTACGCGGGCGCATGACTTCCTGACGGGTTGTGGTCGGCAAGAGCACGGTCGGCGGACCGGATCCGGGGTGGCTGGGGCCGCCGCTACGCCGACAACGGGACCACCAGGTCTGCCGGCTCCGGTCTTGTGGCTCTGATTTTCGGAAAGCGCCCCGCCAGCGCATCGACGCTGTAACGGGCGCGCTCGCGAGCCCAGCGCAGACGATCGGGATTGACGAGGACGCGGTTCATCTCATGCCCTCGTCCCTCAGGCTACTTCTCCCGGATTCGCTGCGGCAAAGAGTGTGGTCAGCAGGTCGAGTTTTTCCGAGACTTCTTCCGGGATCGACCCGGAATCGACAAAGTCCACGAGCCGATGCAGTTCGCCTTTGCGCAGCAGCATGACGTGACCGAGCCGGGCTGCCAGACGACGGAAGAACTCCTCGGTAAAGTCGCTGAGCTTGATGGCTTTCGTGCTGGACTCCCACACGAGGCGCGCCGCGTCGGCGTCGAGCCCCTGCCAGGTCGCGAAGTCCCGGGTGCGGCCAGAGAATACACGCTCCAAAATAAGTGCATCGAGAACGTCGTCAATCTCGTTCTCAAACTGCCCGAACAGCGGCATATCCGAGTAGCTCTGCGCCGCATAGGCCCTCAGGACTTCGGGAGTGACGAAGTAATTCTCGCCTTCGTAGCGGTGCCAGTAGGCGATCCGCAGCCCGCCATCGTCCGAGCCGGGCCGCTCTCTTCCGTCGCTGTCCAGGATCGCGAGCCCCTCGAGGTTTGGGACCATCTCGCGCAGTGCGAAGAAGTGCTCTTTTGGCGTCACGCCAAAGCCCCCTTCGACGCGCTCGAGCTCTGCGTCGAGACCCGGATCCGGCCAATTGTCCCGCACGTAGAAGGCGTTGATCTGTTCGTCCCAGCAGTTCGCGGCGGGATGACCTAAATGGCGTGCGAGCGCTCGCAGTATGTCGAGATCCGTGCGGCCTTCGACGTAGAGCACGTAGCCTCGCTGTCTGGCTCGCACGTAGTGCTCCGTGCCGTAGAGCTTGAGCGCCTTGCGAATCTCCGCTTTTGCAGCGAGATCGTCTGCTTCCCCGTGCAACAACAGCGTCAGGTTGTGGTCCACCGCTTCCTCGAGGATGACCTCGGAATGGGTCACCAGGATCACCTGCGACTCGTTCTTGGCGGCGATCTCGCGGAGCAGCACATACACCTGCTTCTGGCGCAGGATTTCGAGATGCGCGTCCGGTTCGTCGATCAACAGGACACTGCCGCGGTGGGAATAGAGATAGGAAAAGATCAGGAGCAGTTGCTGGAAGCCACGGCCGGAAAGCGCCACGTCGAGCAGTTCCTTCACGTTTTCCTGGCGATAGAACAGATTGATGCTGCCGCGCGTGGTTTCCTGTGGCTTGCCGAGCTGGACTGTGAACAGGCGTTTCATCAGCTTTATGATTTCGTCCCAGTCTGCCGGGGTGTCTTTGTATACCAACAAACACAGATTCCGCAGCACCTGCGCCGTCTGCCCCTGTCCCAGCAGCACGTCGATACGGCCCGGCTGGAGAATCGGCTCCTCGGTCTCCAGACCCGACATCGGGTAGAGCAGTTCGACACTCAGCCGGGCCGCGCCTGCAATGAGTTCAGGCTTCTTCAGAGTCTC
>JAKZVK010000591.1:0-15738 GCA_047516085.1 Bryobacterales bacterium | reverse complement strand
CCTCAAGCAGCGCGGTCTGCTCAAAGACACGTTGGTCATCTGGGGCGGCGAATTCGGTCGCACCCCGATGGGCGAAGTACGGGACACGATCGGCCGCAACCATCACATCGATGCCTTCACCATGTGGTTCGCGGGAGGCGGCACCAAACCCGGCCAGACGATCGGTGAAACGGACGAGATCGGCTTCTCACCCGTCGAGGACGCCGTCCATGTGCACGACATTCAGGCCACGATTCTCCACTTGCTGGGGATCGACCACACCAAGCTGACCTTCAAGTTCCGCGGGCGTGACTTTCGCTTGACCGACGTCGGCGGTAACCTCATCACCAAGCTGCTGGCTGCGTAGGGTGAAAGAACCGGATCGACTCATAGCGAGGTGGCTTGTGACAAGAAAAACCGCGTCGGGAGCTGTGACCTTCGGTTCGTTTCGTGGGGCTCGGGCTAAGCGGTGGCGACATGACGAAGTCGGCGGTTCGGTGGCAATACTACAAAAGCCTGCCGAATGTTCCGTCCCCACTGCTCTACGGTGAGATTGTCTACCTCGTCAAGGACGGCGGTATCGTAACCAGCCTCGACAAACGTACCGGCGAGGTGTTGAAGCAGGGACGATTGCGAGAGGCAATGGATCGCTACTTCTCTTCACCCGTCGCGGCGGGCGGAAAGGTTTTCATGGCAAGCGAGCCGGGCGTGGTTTCGGTGCTTCGGCACGGCAAGGAATGGGAGGTGCTCGCAGCCAACACGCTCGATGGTGAGTGTCATGCGACTCCTGTCATCATGGACGGCAAGCTCTACGTCCGTACTTCGAAGGCGTTGTACTGTTTCGGCCAGGCCCTAGGCGACTCGCTAGGGCTGCTCGCGCCATCAGCAGATTCCCTGGCTTGATCTCGTGATGCCCCGACTGAATGAGCCCCCTGCAGGTGCTCCGCCACCTGACACGGAGCGCCCAACGCGTGTCGAGCTGGCAGGTAGGCCATCACTCGACAAGTAAAGCCATCCCGTCCGTCCCAGCGTCCGCGGCACCGGTGAGCTGTGTAGTCACCGGATCGATTGCCACCGCGTGCACGAACGCAAAGCCGCCGTGACTTTGTGGCAATCTCGCTATAGGGTGCCGCCTACGCACTTCTACACAAACTGACTCGGGAATTCGCGCCTGGCAATAGATCGTCTCACCCTGACAGTCAAATCGAGGTGCAAGCACCGCCTCGATGATCGGCATGTCAAACTCGATGGAATTCAAGATCACCGACAAGACAGCCGTGATGATTCTCGTCGCACCCGGCGCTCCGACGACCAGAACCGGCTTTCCATCCTTGGAGACAATCGTCGGCGTCATCCCAGTGGTCCTACCCTTGTGCGGCGCAATGCTGTTTGGATGCCCCGCCCAGGGATAGAAGTTCAACATCGAGTTGTTGTACATGAAGCCGAGCCCGGGAGTAATCACTCCCGAGGACGTGCCCAGCGAATGAGTCAAAGACACGCAATTGCCCGCTCCATCCACTACGCTCACATGGGTCGTACTGGGCCCGCCTGTCTGAACGGGTGGTACATCCATAGGCTCATGCGAGTCAATCACGGCCCGCCACTCGTGTGCGCGATCGTCCGAGATCATCCACTCAACGGGAACATCGACGAAACTCGGGTCTCCCAGGGTCGTGTTGCGGTCCTTGAAGGCCGCCTTCATGGCCATCGAGACAAGATGGATGTAGCCTGGCGAGTTGTGGCCAAACGAGCGGAGATCGTACCCCTCCAGGATTTTGAGAATCGCGGCTAGAGTCGGCCCGCCATGGGGCGGCTGCGAAGTCTGCACCGTATAGCCACGGTACTGGATGACAATCGGCGCCTCTTCGCGAGTCTCATACCCAGAGAGGTCCTGCGCCGTCACGAAGCTGCCGTTGTCTGAGAGATCCGTTGTGATCGCCGCTGCCAGGGAGCCTGTGTAGAAGTCTTCCGCTCCGTCATTGGCGAGCCTTCGAAGAGTCCGGCCGTAGTCCGGGTTGCGGATCGTCTCCCCGGCGTCGTACGGCGAGCCGTCCGGCTTCAGATAGATTTTCGCCGCGTCCGGCGTGACTTGTAGCTTCTCGCGAAGCGGTGCTCCCTCGTAGTACTGAGCCTTGTCCTTCCAGCGAGACGCCTGGTGGGCGCCAACTCTCCAGCCCGCCTCTGCCAACTCAGCCGCCGGCTGGATCAACTCTTTCCAAGGCTTTATACACCACCGCGAGTGAATCGCTTCCAGCCCTCTTACCGCCCCTGGAATGCAGATCGAGCGGTAGCCGTCTTCGTTGATGCGGTCCTTCAAAAAGAAACCCCAGCCGCCGGGGTTAGGCCCGATGACGTGTTTTTCCCACATGCCCGGCGACACGTTTGAGCCGGCCAGGGCGGGGGCGTCAAGTATCGGCTGGTGGTTTGGGGCAGCGGCCGGTGTGCTGGTCAGAAGAAGGTATCCGCCGACTCCACATGAATGCGGATCCACAACGAACTGGGTAAACGCACACGCCAGCGCCGCGTCAAACGCGTTCCCTTGCTTGGCCAGCACCTCGGCGCCGACCTCGACTGCCTCTGGCTGGGGCGCCACAATCATACCAGGCATCTTGAAGTTCTCCTCGAATCCATCGTTGCAGAATTATTGCAGAATGGGTGCGGGATCGAGCGGGAGCGCCGGGGCTGTGAAAAAATCGGGGCGGCGACGGTTAAAACTGCTGGGAGCTTCGCAGCAACTCATCGTGCAAGTTGAGACATCCAACTACACAACCGAGCCGCGGGTGGGAACCCGCGGTTCCCCGTGGGCCCAACCCGGTGCCACCAACCACGAAGCCCAGCCCCGGTAAGGGGCGTTTGAGGTTTCTTGTGCTTCGGCCAAGCGTCCGGGCCTACCTATCAAACCGGCCGCATTCCCGTCACTTGCGTGCCGGGCTCGGTTTCTTGGGTTCGCGCGGATTCGAGCCGAGAACTCCTGTGGTGGCGTGAAACCTGATTAGGGATGCCGACTACCGCTCAACCCAAATCGTTCGATCAGCTCGCGGCCCATTGTCCCCAGCATTTTTTCACGGCCCCGCCGCCGGCGGTTGGGTGGAATGCTCAACGACTACTGTCGGGAGGCCACAGCAGTTCGCTGTGCCGGCCGTGCCGAGATGGACCCAATGGGAAACCCGGGTAGAATAGACCTGAGCCCTGCGAATGAAGATCCCATACCTGTTCGTCGTTGCAGCGATCTTTTCCCACGGGCTTGGAGTTGGCATCGGCGGTGCCGCCGAGCAGATCCAGTCCGTTGATCAGGTCCGCCCTCTGCTCAAAGATTACTGCCACTCCTGCCACGGACCGGCTGTTCAGCAGGCCAATCTTCGCCTCGATAACCTTTCGGCAGACCTTGTCGACGACCGGCGCGCCACCGAGATCTGGCGCAATGTTCTCAACAAGCTGCGGCGCGGCGAGATGCCACCCAAGGGTGCTCCGCATCCTGGGCCGGAGCAGAGAGACGGAGCCGTCGCCGTGTTGGGTGCCGCGATCGACCGAGCCCTCGAGCAGCGCCGTGGTACCGAGGGTCGCACCGTCCTGCGGCGGCTGAATCGCACCGAGTACCAGAACACCATGACGGACTTGCTCGGCTACGAGATGGACTACGCCCGCGACGTTCCGCCCGACAGCCTCTCACGCGACGGTTTTCGCAACAACGCTTCTTCTCTCCGTATGACCGCTATCCAGCTCGAGTACTACCTCGAAGCCGCCCGCGAGGCGATGAAGCGGGTCATCGTAACCGGCCCCGCTCCGGTCGCGGAGTTCCGTTACACGTTCACCGAGAGCAACCTCGACCGCTGGCGGCTCGAGGAAGAGCAGATCGCGAAAAACGTCGTCAGCCGCACGGATGCCTTCCTGGGGCACATGAATCCTTGCTACCCCGAGCAAGGCGAGTTCCTGGTGGAAGTCACGGCAGCCGCCGAGTTGAAGCCGGACAAGGGCTTCCCGGTGATGCAGGTTTCGGTCGGCTATCGGCCCGACACCGAGATCCTGTTTCGGACCGCCGGCACGGTCGAGCTGACCTCCGAGGAGCCCCGCACCTTCGAGTTCCGCGGTCATATGGAGAACTTCCCCAAACCGGTTCGCGGACAGAGCAAGTTCCCCGGTCTTGTCGTCCGCGTCACGAATATCTACGAGGACGGCACGCCACGCCCTCAGATGCAAACCCGCGAGATCGAGGAAGGCAAGAAGGAGAACTTCTACATCGAGGAGCCGGACTATCCGAAAGTCCAGGTCGACAAAGTAACCTTCACCGGCCCGCTCGCCGAGGTATGGCCGCCGGACTATCACCGCCGGATTCTCTTCGACTCAAGCGTTCGTGAGACCGACCTTCCCACCTACGTCCGCGAAGTGCTCACCCGGTTCATGACCCGCGCCTGGCGTCGTCCGCCCGAGCCCGACGCCGTCACCCGCTATGCCGAGTTCTTTGAGTCCCAGCAGGAGGCGTTTCCGGTTTTCGAGGAGCGCATGCGCGAGACGCTGGCGATGGTCTTGATCAGTCCCGAGTTTCTCTACCTGATGGAGCCCGACTCGGAAGACAAGCGACCGCTCGATGCCTGGGAGCTGGCTTCGCGCCTCTCCTACTTTTTGTGGAGTACGATGCCGGACGAGCGCCTTCTTTCTCTCGCGGAAACGGGCGAACTCCGGGATGCCGAGGTTCTGAGCGCGGAAGTCGAACGTATGATCGCCGATGAACGCGCCTGGCGATTTGCCGATGAGTTTCTGGGCGCTTGGCTCTACATCGAAGCCATGGACCGCGTTGCCGTGAGCTCCGACTACCACCCGAACTTCACCGATCATCTCAAGACGCAGATGCGTGATGAGACCCGCCACTTTTTCATGGAACTGCTGCGCCATGACCTCAGCGCTACGAATCTCATCGACTCGGACTTCCTGATGCTCAACGAAACCATGGCGCGGCACTACGGTATCGAGAGCATCCGGGGTTCGACGTTTCGCCGCGTTCCCCTTGATGCGGCATCGCCGCGCGGTGGGCTGCTGACGCAGGCGTCGCTACTGCTGGGCAACTCGACCGGGCAAGATTCGCACCCGATCAAGCGCGCCGTCTGGGTCCGCAAACGGCTGCTAGACGATCCTCCGCCTCCGCCTCCCGCCAACGTGCCCGAGCTCGACAGCGAGAGCCCGGAGTTGGTCGCCCTGCCGGTGAGGGAGCAACTCCGCCGGCATCGCCAAGAAGCGAGCTGCGCTTCGTGCCATAGCGATATTGACCCCTGGGGAGTGGCCTTTGAGCATTTCGATGCTATTGGCCAATGGCGCGACCAGATCCGCCGACTACGGCCTCGTCCCGAAAAGGCGCCGGAAGCTCAGACCGAGACGGAAGACGGCGAGAAAGAAGAGCCTGCCCCGCCCGAGTTCGACCTATTGCCCGTTGACGCGCGCGAAACTCTGCCTGACGGCACCGAAATCGGCGGCGTCGACGACCTGCGCGCCTACCTGCTCGGTTCTCGGCGCGAGGACCTCGCTCGTACGGTCGTGCGCAAGCTGCTCGCCTACGCGCTCGGCCGATCGCTCGAGTTCGCCGATCGGCCCGAGGTTGATCGGCTGACCAAAGGCTTCCTTGCAAACGACTTGAAGCTGCGAACCTTGGTCGGTGCGGTTGTCAACAGCAGCCTGTTTCAGACAAAATAGGGTCAACCTGCTTATGAAATCACGACGCTTGGATCGTCGCACTGTCTTGCGGGGCGCCGGAGTTGCCCTGGCCCTCCCGTTCCTCGACTGCATGGCCGTCGGGAAGTCGGAGCAGAAGCTTCCACGGCGGTTTTGCGCATTCTACTTTCCGTACGGCGTCTCGCTGCCTGAGAAGGATTCCGAGCATGCGCGCTGGCGCTGGTTCCCGGACGGAGGCGAGCGGGACTTCCGCTTCACCAAGACGCTGGACGTCCTTGAGCCGCTGCGCGACGACATCACGATTCTGCAAGGCCTCTCGCACCCTGCGTGCCGCAAAATGGGCGCGCACGATACTGGCGATACCTTCCTGACGGGCAGCAATCTCTCCGGCAAGTTTCTCAAGAATACCGTCTCGATCGACCAGGCCGCCGCAGCGTCGATCGGACATCGTACCCGCTACCCGTCGCTGGTCCTTTCCACCGACGGCGGGGTCGGCGAACCGACCCGCGCAAGCACGTTGTCATTCAATGAGAACGGGCATCCGGTCCCCGCTCTCAACTCGCCCCGCACGGTCTTCAACCGTCTCTTCAGCGCGGATGACCCCGACCTCGAGCGGGAGCGCCGTGCGCTCCAGAGTTCTGCCAGCATGCTTGACCGCGTCGGCGACCACTCGAAGCAGGTGCGCCGCGATCTCGGCGCTCAGGACCAAGCAAAGCTCGACGAGTACCTCGAATCGGTGCGCGAGATCGAGAAGCGAGTCGAACGCTCGCAGGCGTGGCTCGATATTCCCCGGCCCGAGCTCACCGACGCCGACCGCGAGATGCTAGATCTCGATGCCGACGACGAGGCGCCGAAACAGCTCATGCGTACCATGTACGATCTCATCTACTTGGCCTTCCGCACGGACTCGACGCGCGTCGTGACGTATCAGATCGGCAGTATGGGCGACTTTTCCTCGAAGGCCGGGAAGTTTCCGCAACTTCTGGGCTTCGCCGACACGTTGCACACTCTCGCTCATGACTGGAATAAGCCCGGCGGAGCCGAGAACCTCGGCAAGTGGGATCGCCATATGGCGGGCCAGTTCGGCGCCTTTCTCGAGCGATTGCGCTCGACCCCTGAAGGCGACGGGACTCTGCTCGACAATACTTTGGGGTTCTACGGAAGCAGCAACAGCCAGACCCACAACAACGCCAATTATCCGATCATCCTCTCCGGTGGCCGCGGCATGGGTCTGCGGCCGGGCCGTTTCCTCAAGTTCGGCGAAGAGACGCCTCTGTCGAACTTGTTCGTCACGGCGCTCGACCGGTTGGAGGTCCCAACACAAGGGTTTGCGGACAGCACGGGCGAGATGTCAGAGCTCTACGGCTGACCCGCTGCCCGGCTACTTCCCGCAGGCCCATCTTCTCCGCGGTCAACCGTCGCGGCATGGTGTAGCCCCACCCGGCTCACCGCGCCGGATGATCACAGCTTCGCCGGCCTTCGGATTGGTTGCCGCCATTCGCGGCTGGATCGACGCCGGGGCCCTGAGTGCCGAGGACGAGTCCGCTTCTCTGGTGACGGAGAACGACGTCCTGCCGATCTTTCAAGTGCGGTGCCTCGTCTGCCATGGGAAGCGTGAGCAGAGAGGCGGACTCGATCTGCGAACGCGCGCCAGCCGTTTAATAGGCGGCACATCAGGCCCGGCCCTGGTGCTAGGACAACCCGAAGAAAGTCTATTGATCCGGAAGATCGAATCCGGCGCGATGCCTCCGGTCAAGATGCAGTTCGACTATGCGGTCCGCCCTCCCAGCGGCGCCGAACTGGGCAAGTTGAAGCAGTGGATCGCCGCCGGCGCGCCCGCGGCGCCTCCCGCGAAAACGGAGGCCTTAAAGATTACGGCCGAGGACAAAACTTTCTGGGCCTTCCAGCCCCCAAACCGTCCGAAGCAGCCAGAGGTGCAACATAAGGACCTTGTCCGCAACCCAATCGACGCTTTCCTGCTCCAGAAGCTGGAATCCCAGAATCTAACTTTCGCGTCCGAAGCCGATCGTCTGACGTTGCTGCGCCGGGCCTATCTGGACCTTATCGGCATGCAACCCACTGCTGCCGAGGCTCGCGCATATATGGCCGATACCAGACCCGACGCCTACGGCCGGTTAATTGATCGGCTTCTCGAATCGCCACACTACGGCGAGCGCTGGGGGCGTCATTGGCTCGATCTCGCCGGTTACGCTGACTCTCAAGGCTTCGGCGACTCGGATGAACCTCGCCCGTTCGCTTGGCGATACCGAGACTACGTGATCCGTTCATTGAATAGCGACAAGCCCTACGATCTCTTCCTGACCGAGCAACTCGCCGGCGACGAGCTTTACGACTACAAGAAAGCCGAACCGGTCACTCAAGAAGTCGTCGACCGCTTGGCGGCCACCGGTTTTCTGCGAACTACACCCGACCCTACGAACGGCGTAGGGCGGCGATTCATTCACGATCGGCTCAACGTCATCTCCGACGAAATCGAGGTGCTCACATCGTCCGTCATGGGACTGACGATCGGCTGCGCCCGTTGCCACGACCACAAGTACGATCCGATTCCGCAGCGTGACTACTACCGCTTCTCAGCCATTCTGCAGACGGCCTTCGACCTCCATGACTGGCTGACGCCGTCACAGCGCGACATCCCGCTAGCCCCTGCCGGCGAAATAAAGGCCTACTCGGCCAATAACGAGCCGTTGGAGGCGGAGATCAAGGCCCTCGAAATCCGTCTCGAAGAGCGGGCGGAGACTTACCGCAAGAAACTTCGGGAAGAACGGATCAAAGAACTGCCCGAAGGCGTGCGGGCAGACCTGCGTAGCGTCGCTGAAACGCCGGCCGGCCGGCGCACGGAACTACAGAAATATCTCGGCGAGCAATTCAAGGCGACCCTCGACGTCTCTATCGGTCAAATCGTAGCCGAGGTTCCCGAGTTCAAACGAATGGCCGAACCGGTTCAGAAGGAGATCCGCGAACTCAAGGGCAAGCTCATGCCGAAGCCGATCGTTCATGTGCTGATGGATGCCGGTGGCGAACCTTCGGGGGCTTTTGTCTATCGCCGTGGCGACCCCATGCTGCCCGCGGAGCCCGTGGAACCCGGCGTCCCCGCCCTGTTCGACGGAACCATCCAACCCTACCGAATCACACCTCCGCCTTCGGGGGTAGAATCCAGCGGCCGCCGGTTGGCGCTGGCGAAGTGGCTGACACAACCCGACCATCCTCTCACCGCCCGTGTTTGGATCAATCAGATGTGGATGCGGCATTTCGGCCGCGGCATCGTCGAGAGCACAGCGAACTTCGGGCGTTCCGGCGTCCCACCGAGTCATCCCGAGCTACTCGATTGGTTGGCGACGGAGTTTGTGCGACAAGGATGGAGCATCAAGACGATGCACCGGCTGATGATGACGTCCACCGCCTATCGCCAATCGTCGCACCAAACCGATGCCTCGCAGGTGGACCCCCAAAACGCCTTGTTGTCACACTTCCCGCTGCGCCGCATGGATGCTGAAACGCTCTATGACTCCTTCCTGCGCGTGACGGGCAGGCTCGACGACGACCTCTTTGGTCCACCTGTCGAAATCGAAATCAAGCCCGACCGGGAGGTCATCGCCAAAGGCAAGAAAGGCGGATATCGTCGTGCCCTCTACGTCACCCAAAGCAGACAGACGCCTCTCTCGATGTTGGCTGCCTTCGATTTTCCGCAAATGACGCCCAATTGCACCGAGCGGCAGAATTCGACCGTCGCCACCCAGGCACTCGAACTCATGAATAGCGAAGCCTCCTGGTCGCACGCCAAGCACATGGCGGGGCGCGTGATCGACATCGCGGGAGACGATGCCCGGCCGCAAGTGGAAGAGGTCTACTGGCGTGCGCTCTCACGGCCGCCGACCGAAGCTGAAATGACCGACGCCCTGGAAACCATGCACTTACTGGCCCGCGAGTGGCCCGCGCGACTCGAGCAAGAGCACATCGCCACGCCCACCGCCTGGACAGCACACTGGCTCTCGCTGGCCAATCTGTGTCACGCCGTGCTGAATTCAGCGGCCTTCAGCTACATCGATTGAGGGGAACCATGAAACCATCTCGCCCCGATGGCCTGCCTTACCGGGCAACCCAGCCCACGCGCCGTGACTTCTTCTCACGTATGGTCGACGGCCTGCACGGCACGGCTCTCGCGACGCTTCTGGCGGGCGATCTCTTGCCCACGAACCCTGCCCGTGCGGCCTCGCATGTTTACGACCTGACACCCAAGCCTCCTCACTTCAAGCCTCGTGCCAAGTCGGTCATTTTTCTTTTCATGAACGGCGGGCCAAGTCAGGTCGATACCTTCGACCCCAAGCCCGCACTCGACAAATACGCCGGCAAGACGCCGACGATGGACTTGGCCACCGATCTTGCGTCACCCGAAGCCAATGGCGGCATTCTTCCCTCGCCGTTCAAATTCGCGCAACACGGCAAGAGTGGGTTGTGGGTGTCTGACCTGCTACCCCACACTGCCGAGTGCGTCGACGATATGGCGGTGATTCGTTCAATGTATGGCGAGCACTTCAACCACGTTCAGGCCCTGTTTCTGATGCAGACGGGCCGCACCATCGCGACCAAACCTTGCCTCGGCTCTTGGGTTACGTACGGGCTCGGCACCGAGAACCAGAATCTGCCGGCCTTCGTCGTGCTTGACGACCCGAAGGGTTTCCCGGTGAACGGCATCGCCAACTGGCAGTCGTCGTTCCTCCCGGCGCTGTATCAGGGGACGCGGGTTCACTCTGAAGGTGCTCCCGTGCTGAATTTGGAACCGCCGTCAGAGATTCCCACGCCCATCATGGAAGCCGAGAGGGCTCTGCTAAGCCGCATGGACGAGGCACATCGGCGCGCGCATCCACGGGAACCCGACCTCGACGGCCGTATCGCCGGCTACGAACTGGCCGCGCGCATGCAGTTGGCGGCGAGCAAAGTTTTCGATCTGTCGAAAGAAAGTGCGGGCACCAAAGAGCTTTACGGCCTCAATGACCCGGTCACGGAGTCCTACGGTAAACGCTGTTTGATGGCCCGGCGTTTGGTCGAGAGCGGGGTCCGCTTTGTCCAGATTTACATGGAGAAGATCGTATGGGATTCGCACGCCGATATCGTCGGCGGGCACGGCCGGTGCTGCGCCCGAACTGACAAACCGGTGGCTGGCCTTCTCAAGGACCTGAAGCAACGGGGACTTCTCGATGAAACACTGGTGATCTGGGGTGGGGAGTTCGGCCGCATGCCCGTTGCCCAAATCGCGAACGGCGTGCCTCCCGGCCGCGACCACGGACCCAGCGGTTTTTCCATCTGGATGGCCGGCGGCGGCATCAAGGGCGGCACGGTCTACGGCGCCACGGATGAACTAGGCCACAAGGCGGTTGAAAACCGTGTCAGCGTACAGGACTTCCACGCCACGGTTCTCCACTCGCTCGGTCTCAACTTCCGTGACTTAACCTACGAACGCCACGGCCTCCGAGAGCGCCTCACGGAGCAATTCCCGGCGCGCGTGGTCCACGAAGTTTTCAGCTGACTCGGGGACGATCCAGTTATTGGACAGTACGCCCACCGGGCCGTGTGCTAACCTCGGCGCATGTATGCCGTTGAGGTGAGGCAGCGCATCGCCACCTCGGGACGCGCGAGCAATGTGAATTCTGTCCGAGCTCGTGTGAGCCAGAAACCCGTCAACCCCCTGTGGCAGCGACTTGCGACACGTCCCATCGGTGGTTCGGCGGAGCGCTTGCCGACCACGGTGCAAGGCAAGATGGAGCGTGCGTTCGGAGTCGATTTTTCGGCGGTGCGCATTCATCAGGACGATCGGGCTCAAGGCGTCGGCGCGCGCGCATTCGCGCAAGGGACCAACCTCCATTTCGCGCCCGGAGAGTATTCCCCTCACACGAAGCGCGGCCAGACGGTCCTCGGGCACGAGCTCGCCCACGTCTCGCAGCAGGCCGCCGGCCGGGTGCGCGTGCCCGCTCAGGCCCTCGGGGGCCCGATTCATGACGACCCTGAATTGGAACGCGAGGCAGACGAAATGGGCGAGCGCGCCTCCCGCGGCGAGTCTGTCGGTGACGGTGCGGTCGGGGCATCCGGATCCGGCGAAAGGCTCGAGGGTCGGCTCCCACATCTGATGGGCGGCGAATCGGAAGAGCAACCGATTCAACGAAAGGTCGAGATGCCATCCAACTCGAACCTCCCCGATTTCCACGAGGACCTGACGAAAAACGGCGACATCTACAGCTTCCACCAACCCCTCCGGAAGGCGGGCCTAAGAGTTGAGGTCTTCACGTCGCTATTCCACTCGCCCAGGATCTTCAAACTGCAGGGTGACAACGGCAAGCGTGCGCAGTATTTTTTGATGCGCCACCTGGCGGCCCGCCGGCGCGTCGTCGCATTCGCCCGCAAGAAGAAGTACGTGTTCGAGGCCGGCCGACAAGACTTCAGGATGAACCCGAAGTACTGGGCCTGGGACATAGGCACAGGGAAATTCTGGAAAAAGGAAGAGGCCGATTCGCAGGAGGCGCGCGACGACGTCAACAAGAATCCGGGGGAATACCGCATCGGCTGTGCCGCGGCCGCCAAGATCACGATGGAGGGTGGCGGCCAGTCCAAGAGAGCCTTGGGCACGACAGCCGAAGACAAGGACTGGATCCCCGGCGACGGCGGTTTCATCAAGAACGATGGATGGAACGGGACCGCTGCCGGCCTGGAAGGCGAGAACATCATCTACATGGGCGGCAAGCAGTTCTGGGGCCACTACTTGAACACGAACACGATGCAGCCCTATCCAAAGTGGTTCGAATTGGTCAACAGCTGGAACCGCAGCGCGAAGCTCACACCGGACCGCGAATGGCCGAGCAAAGGTCTGAAATAGGCCAGTTTGACCAAGCACTTCGTGTAGAGTTCCATGACATCGTTTCCACTTGCGTTCGCCTGCTGTTGGCCCAGAAAAGGCGAAAGTGTTGAAGGGATGGGGCTTACTAAGCGATCGACCGGCGAGACGCAGGGCCAGCGACACACGGCATAGTGGAACGTCCGTAAGCGGTGTGAATTCAGGACTGTCAAGGCCCGCGGGAGTCGGCCGTAAGGGAAGCCTTGACAGGGCTGGATTCGCACCGCAAACATTTTCGCTGCCGTGTGTTGCTGAAGTGGAAACGATGTCATGGAACTGAACACACTTCGAGCGGCCCTACAGAAACAGCGCGAAAGGGTTGTCTGAGAGATCCCGGCGGCAGTGTTTGCAGAATGTTTGCAAACGATGTCTGGCGTTTGAGCGGACGCCCGAGCATCCCTGATCTAAATTGTGTGCTGTCAGCGAGGAGAATGGAGCCACGGGTCGGACTCGAACCGACGACCTGCGGTTTACGAAACCGCTGCTCTACCAACTGAGCTACCGTGGCTGAATGGCAGGTGTTTGTATTTTAGCAAGGCGTCGTTCGGAGTACCGCTGCGCGTGCGGGGTCGGCGGGGTCGGGCCCCGCCCCCTGTCATTGGAGCTCGGGCACGATAGCCCGCGGGCCGGCTATTCGTCGGTGAAGTTTTCCGAGACGAACTTCAGCTCAAAGGCGCGGTCGATCAGCTCGCGCGTCAAACGATAGGGGCGGCTCTCGAAGTTCATCAGGTCCACAGCGACTCGAATCACATCGCGGGGATGACAGCGCCGCAGTTTGCGGGACGTGCTGTGGTAGTGGCGCTCGAGCACGTATTGCGGCAGGTCCTCCGGGTACTCGATCTTGACTTGCGCGCAGTACTGGTGAAAGATCGCGGCGTACTCGTCCTCGGCGGGGTTCCTCATGAAAAGCTTGTATTCCAGCCGCCGCAGGAACGCCTCGTCGCCCAGTTCGCTGGGGTTGAGGTTCGAGGAAAAGATGATGAAGCACTCAAAAGGCACCTGGATCTTCGCGCCCGTGCGGAATCGCAGGAAGTCGACCTCCGTATCAAGCGGGTAGATCCAGCGATTGAGCAGCTCGGTCGGCGTGATCTGCTGACGTCCGAGGTCGTCCACGAGGTAGATGCCGTTGTTGGCCTTCATCTGGTACGGCGCGTCGTAGATCTTGGCGCCGGGGATGTACATCAGGTCGAGCATGTCCATCGTAAGCTCGCCACCGGTGGTGAGAAAGGGACGGCGGCACTTGGCCCAGCGCTGGTCGAACGGCGCCTCTTCGGTCAGGGCGACGCTGACCGAGTCGGCGTCGACGCGCTGGTGGTGTAGCGAGTCGAAAACCTTGATGAGCTGCCCTTCAGCTTCAACGACATAGGGAATGAAAACAGGCTCGGAGTCGATCTTCGAGAGCTGCTCGGAGAGGAAGCTCTTGCCATTACCCGGTTTTCCATAGACGAGCATGGAGCGGAACGCGTTCACCGCCGGCCCCACCATGCCGAGGTACTCGTCGTTGATGATTGCGTCTTGTAGAGCGGTCTTGAGCTTTGCCTTGGTCATCCAACCCGGCTTGATGTGCTGGCGGTGGACGGCGTCGACATACTGCTCGAGGGGCACCGGAGCGGGTCCGACGAGTTGATTGCCTTCGAGATACTCCTTGGCCCGCGTGCGCCCCGACTCGGAGAGCGCGAAGCTGGCTGAGACCGTCCCTATGCTGGAGGAACGCTTCGTCTCGAGCAGCCGCGCCCGTTTGAGTTCCTGCAAGACCGGTTCGATGACGCTAAAACGCAGCCCAAGCGCCTTCGATAGCTCCCGGCCGGTGACCTCAGGCCGGAAGTAGAGGTTCTTCAGAAGAAGCTGCTCGACCAACGATTCCGATAGACCGGCCTGCTGCAGCGAGTTTGGCGACTCCGGACTGAAGAGATCGGACTCGATCTCGGTGTCTTGCCAAGATTTAACAGCGGCTGCGTTCATCTACGTATTCCCTGCGACCCAGCCCCCATTATCGGATCGAGGCCGCACAACCGGGAAGGCGGGAAAGCTTGGGATTAGGTAGGTAATACGCCCCTACCCGGCTCGGGAAGATACCTCAGATCCCCTAGAGCAATAGTTCCAAGAAGGCTAAGGAGGGTATCGGGCCGTGATGCACGCGCGAAAACGGGATTGTTCAGAAGACCCGCTTGGTAAGCCGGGATACGTCGAAGTGGGCGGTGTCGGCAATTGCCATCACGGCCATGACACCGGCTTGGATGGGGTCGGTTACTACCAGGTCGGCGGCGTCGGGGGCGCTGCCGGCCATGTTTAGGCAAATCACGCGAAGGCCTTTGGCGCGGACCTCGCGGATGGCATCCTCGATAGCTCCGCCCATCAAAGCTCCGGACAGCACCAACGCTCGGGCGCGCGGTAGCCGCGCCACCGCGCGAACGGCTTCGGCTAGCTCGACTTCGCCGATCAGGGGAATCGTGTCGACCGAGATGCGTTCGCCGCGCAGGTTGTGACGGTCGGCCTCCGAGATTGCGCCCAGCGCGACCTGACCGACCTGGGCCCCGCCGCCGATGATGATGATGCGCTTGCCGAAGATTCTCTTGAGGGTGCGCTGCTCCGACACCGTCACGACGACTGGGAGCACGCTCAATTCTTCAATGATCGGATCGAGCGATTCGATACCGCAGATCTCGAAGAAGACCGTCTCGATCGGCTTTTGGCTGTCGAGGATCGCGACCCAAGTGATGTCGCCGCCGAGACGGGCGATGACGCCGGTGAGCTGGTGCATCACGCCCCGCTCATTCCTCGTCTCCACCGACAACCCGAAGGTTACCGATTCCTGTCCTTCCGCTTGTTCCGGCACATTTGCCCCCGGCCCGGCAGGCCGCACGAACTTTAGTATATCCACAGGGTACCCGCGGCTCGCGCCGGGGGGCGGGGGGGGCGGTTAGGCAGTTGGCGCGGCTGCAAAAGATGGATCGCAAACCGTTCGGATATAATGCCAGGCGAAACAAGCCCAGAAACAAGCGAGGAGTTCCTATGCCGATGCCTTTCACAAGACGGGAGATGCTACGGGTGTTGGGGGCGGCGGCCGCGTCACCGGCACTGCCGTCCTTCGCCGCCGGCAAGACCATGCGCGGCGCGTTCATCATCATGGCGACGCCCTACACCGAGGCCAAGGAGGTCGACTACGAAGACCTAGCCGGCGAGGTCGACTT
>JAKZVK010000590.1:0-19009 GCA_047516085.1 Bryobacterales bacterium | reverse complement strand
CGGAACTCAATCTGGATAACGTCAGTTTCGCGGGCCCGCAGCCGTGGGCGGACATTCCGTCCTACCTCGCCGCATCCGACCTCTCGATCATCCATCTGGCGCGTAACCCGGTCTTTCGAACCGTCATCCCTTCGAAGATGTTCGAGGTGATGGCAGCAGGCCGGGCGATGGTCCTGGGGGTCGAGGGCGAGGCACGCGCCATTCTGGAAGAGTCTGACGCGGGGCTGGCCGTCGAGCCCGAATCACCGCAAGCGATGCGGGTCGCCGTACTTGCTCTCTATCGCGACTCGGATCGTCGCGGGAAGTTGGGCCGGAACGGCCGCGACTATGTGTGCCGGACTAGCTCCTACCGCGCCCGCGCCCGCGATTACTTGGACGCGCTCCAACCGAGCCCGGCGATCCGCGCAGCAAAGACGAGACAATAGCCCAAGGCGCAAGCCGCGGGTAGGGGCCCACCGCCAGGTTCGCCTGGTCCGGCCAAGACCGTCGCCCGCGCTCCCTGGGTCAACGTAGTGAAACCCTCCTTGAGCCTCGAGAACTACTACCACTCGTTCCGCTATCTGAGAACACGAGAGATCCTGGGCCGGGTTCTCCACCGGCAGATGAGCCGCCTGTATCGCGTGCTGCCAAGGCTCGGGATGAAGGGGGCTATCGAGCGGGCCTGCGATTTGTCCACGGGCATGGTCGCCCCGTCCCAAAGCTTTCAATACCCGGTAGCCGCCGGTGGAGTGTCCGGTGGCTACGAAGGTGGGCGGCGTTTCCGCTTTCTCGAGCAAACGATGAGTTTCCCGCACGGCTACGATTGGCTCCCGGCGGAAACTTCGCTTGCCTGGCGGTTCCGCCTGAACTACTTCGACTGGGCTCCGCGGCTCGCGGGCGAAGGCCGGCATGAGGAGTTGTGCGAGCAAATCGAATCCTGGATCCGCCAGAACCCCCCTGGCCGGGTGCCCCCGTGGCACCCCTACCCGACCTCCTTGCGGATCGTGAACTGGATTCGCGCCTTGATGGTGATGGGCGAGCGGCACGGCCGCCCCTCATGGACGCGGTCGCTGTCGCACCAAGCGGCGTTCGTCGAAGCCAACCTGGAGTTCCACCTGGGCGCCAATCATCTCATCGAAAACGCCTTCGCGCTTCTGGTAGCGGGGCTCTTCTTCCGCGGAACCGCGGCCCGGCGCTGGGAGAGAAAGGGTCTCGAGCTTCTGACGGCCGAACTCGACGAGCAAGCATTGCCCGACGGCGGCCACGTAGAGCGCTCCGTCTCCTACCACGTACGCGTCAACCAGGTTTGCCGCGAGGCGCTCGGTCTCCTGCAGGCCAATCAAAGGCCAATGCCTTTAACCCTGCACGACGTGCATGAGAGAATGTCTTCTTTCACCGAGTCCATGCGTCATTGCGACGGCAACGTGCCGCTCTTTCATGACGCGCAGTGGATCGAGGACGCAGATTGGGACCGCTTTCTTCGGCTGAAGACCGCCCTCGTCTAGAGCGTCCGAGCCGGTCGGTATTCAAGCTTCTCGAGTATCCCTCCAGTGGTTACTACATCCTCGACCAGCCGGCAGGCCGCCTGATCGCCGACTACGGCGCCCCGGGATCGAGCTGCAATCCCGGACATCAGCACGCCGGCATTTTCAGCTACGAGATCTCCTGCATGCAGGGGAGGGTAATCGTCGATACCGGGACCGGCAGCTACGAGGCCGGCGCAGAGCGTGGTTACCTACGCGGGACCGCGGCTCACAATACCATCCGGCTCGATGAAGCGAACCAGTTCGTCGTCTGGAGCTCGTTCCGCATCGGGCGCCGAGCGTTCGTCCATGACGTCGAGGCGCGATCCGGCCCGGGTTGGCACTGTATTTCCGCCTGGCATGATGGTTATAAGCCGCTGGGGGTCACGCACCGTAGGGCCATTCTCGGCCTGGAAGGCGCCGGCTGGCTCGTCGCGGATCTGCTCGAAGGCAGCGGCCTGCACACGACTGAGAGTTTCATTCACCTGCACCCCCACATTGTCCCGGGAGGCCACGTCCTGGGAGGCACTGTGCCGGGCGTCATCGAACCCCAGCTCGACACCGTCGCGCTAACTCCACCTGGCTGGACGCTGGCCGCTCTCCGCCTGCCGGCTCTCCAAGTCAAGCCGGACCACTACTCTACCCGCCTGGGCGAGCGGCAACCCTCTCAGACGCTCTTCGTCCGCAGCCGAGAAAAACTGCCTCAGTACTGGGCCTACTGGATCGCCCCGTTCCCGCCCGCGAAGATTCGGTGGGAAGCCGCGGGCGACGGAATTTTCGTGCTGACGGTCCCCGAGAAGAGGTTCCGCGTAAACCTTTCCGGAGCGGGACCTATTGAAACTACCTTAGAAATCTAGTAAGTTAGGTACCATAAGCCGAACATTCCGCAGGCCGAAGAGTTGTCACCAAGGATCCCGCCGATCACCTTTTTTGGGTGCTAACAGGTCTGGATGAACAGCCTTCTCTATCTAGCCGTACTCTCATTCTCGATCTGCTTCCTGCTGACTCCGCTCGTCCGGAATCTAATGCATCGGGTCGGCGTGCTCGACAAGCCCGACCGCCACCGCAAAGTTCACACTCGGCCCATTCCCAGGCTCGGGGGCGTTCCGATCGCGCTTGCCGTCGTGCTCTCGTTGGCGTTGGTCTCGCTGATCTCCGATTCCGGAGCGGAACTCTTCCACACAGTGCTGGGACAGATCATGCCGTTGCTGCCGGCGGCGTGCCTCGTGTTTGTCATCGGGCTGCTCGATGATCTCTACGACCTGCGGCCGTGGCAGAAGCTGCTGGGACAACTTGCGGCCGCCACTTGGATCTATGTCCACGGTTTTCGCATCGAGTCGATTGCGGGCTTCGCTTTCGGCGACTCGCACTGGATCCTGTACCCGCTCACGGTCGCCTGGCTGCTTGCCTGTACGAACGCTTTCAACCTCATAGATGGAATCGACGGGTTGGCCTCCGGGGTCGGCTTCTTCGCGACGGCGACGATGCTGATCTCGGCTCTGCTGCACGGCAACATGGAACTGTTGATTCTCACTGTGCCTCTCGCGGCGGCCTTGCTGGCGTTCCTGCGCTACAACTTCAATCCGGCCTCGATCTTCCTTGGCGACAGCGGCAGCCTGCTGATCGGATTCCTGCTCGGCTCCTACAGCATCATCTGGTCCTACAAGTCAGCCACCATTCTCGGCATGACGGCTCCCATCCTGGCGCTGAGTTTCCCCATCGCCGAGACGGTGATCTCGGTCACCCGACGGGTGCTGCTGGGCACGCCGGTGTTCGGTGCTGATCGAGGGCACATCCACCACCGGTTACTTGAACGCGGCCTCGGTCCCAAGCAAGTCGCCGTTCTCGTCTATGCCATCGCCGGATTAGGCGCGGGCGTGGCCCTGATCATGTCGGCCCCGGGCGCCCGTGATAAAGGGGCTGTGCTGATTCTGTTTTGCATCGTCTCGTGGATCGACTTCCAGCACCTCGGCTACACCGAGTTTGGGTCGGCGCGAAAGATCATCCTGGGGGGAACCGTCACCAAGCTCGTGGCGGCGGACGTACGTCTGCGGGCGTTCAGCCACGAAATGGACCAAGCCGAATCACTGGAGTCTTGTTGGGACTTGACCGTATCGGCTCTACGGGATCTCGACTTCGACCAGGTCTCGCTCGAACTCCCAGGAAACGGAAGCCACATACCTTTGCTGTGGCGCCAGGTTTTGCACGCCGAGCGTGTCGGCCTGCGTCCGGAGGACTGTTGGACCCTGCGGATACCCTTGCCGGCGGAGGGCGACGGGTACGTCGAGATCTCGCGCCACCTGGACAGGGGCGAAGGGTATCTGGTCGTGCACCCCATCGTCGAGACCGTGCGGCGTGTCTTCCCGCGCCACATCAGCGACCACCGCGAGGTTGGGGTCGGCGTCAATGGAAGCACGCAGCCTGAACCCCGCACCGCGCCCGTGGCCGCTCGAGCCGCGGGGGCCGGCGGCTAGCCCCGTTTCGCTCGTCTCTTCCGGCTGGCCGCACCATCTTTGGTTACCCGCAAACGATCGGCGGATGCCGTGGGGCTGCCCGAATCAGCGACAATGGTCCGTTGACGAAAGGGAAATCCATGAATCGTCGAAGCTTTCTCGCGTCGGCGGTCGCCGCTCCGGTCGCCGCCCGTGCTAACGGACGCGCGGTCCGTATCGGGTTTCTTGGCGGTAGCCACTCGCATGCCGCGGGCAAGGTCGACGTCGTGCTGGCATCAACCGAATACGAGCTGGTTGGGATGTGGGAGGACGACCCAGGGCTTCAGGCAAAGTACGCGCCCAGGGGCGTCCACTTCGTCTCGCGCGAGCAGCTCTTGCGTGACCCCGCCATCGAAGTCATCGCGGTCGAGTCGCCCGTACGCGACCACGCGCGTCATGCGCACATGGTGCTCGAAGCGGGCAAGCACCTCCACCTTGAGAAACCACCCGCGCTCGATGTCGAGTCGCTGCGCTCGATCCTCGACTTGGCGGCGCGCAACAAGCGGATCGTGCAGATGGGGTACATGTGGCGTCACCATCCGGGCATCAACGCGATGATCGACGCAGCGCGCAACGGCTGGCTGGGTGACGTCTACATGGTCAAGGCGATCATCAATAAGAAGCTGAGCCCGCAACAGCGGCAGGCTTGGGCCGAGTTTCGCGGCGGACAGATGTTCGAGTTGGGCGGCCATGTGATCGACCCGCTGATCCGGCTGATGGGCCGTCCGGACCGCGTAACCCCGTTCCTGCAAAACGACAGTAGTCTCGACGACAACCTGGCCGACAACACCATCGCGGTGTTCGAATTCCCCAACGCGCTCGGACTAGTCGTAGGCGCCGCGCTGCACCACTCCAGCCGCTACCGCCGCTTCACCGTGCAGGGCACGAAGGGTACGGCGACGTTGCGTCCAATCGAACCACCCGAACTGATCATGGACTTGACGGAGGCCGCCGGGCCGTACGCCAAGGGCCGGCACCAAGTCGATTTGCCGTCCTACAGGCGCTATGTGGACGACTTCGTTGAGTTGGCTGCGGCCGTGCGCGGCGACAAACCGATCGCCGTCACTCCCCACGAAGACCTGATCGTGCAGGAGGCACTCGTCGCGGCTTCCGGGATGTGACTTCCCTTCAGAGGTTGATGCGGCGCATGACCTGCTGGTTGGCCTCCCAGTAGGTCTTCTTGAGGGCGATGGCGTCGTCCTCCGGCGCGGGTTGGACGCGGCCCTGAACGTCGCGGACCCGCGAGACCAAGCTGTGTTCGCCCGCCGGCGGGTTCTTCCAGTCGTACGACCAAAACGTCCAGGTGTGGGGGATGCCGATCCCTTCTCCCCACGTCGTGGGCTGCCACGGGCCGTGGTCGATCCGGACCTCCGCTGCCTGCAGCGGAGTGAACCCGTCGTTCCACGCCGCGCCCGTCACCCGTAGACCGCCGTCACGACGCCGAAGCACGCGCGCCACAATCGACTTCAAGGCCATGCGGCTCACGTTCTTTTCACGCCAGAGGATCTGATCGCCCTCCCGCTCGCCGCGAATCGTCACGTAATCGCGGGCCATGAAACGTCCCGAGAACCGCCGGTCAATGAGTTCGATGCGGTCCAGCCACTTGACCCAGGCCACCCCAAAGTGTCCCGGTGCGCCGACACGCACGGGACCGCCATGGCGTTTCGGCAAGGGCTCGCCGTTCATCTCGTAAACCAACATGACGTTTGACTTGAGAACGTCGGCAAGCGACATGCTGCGGGCGAACGGTTGGGCGTACTCGTTATCGCGGATCTTCTCCTTGCCTTCGTCGGCCGAGTAGAAGACGACCTCCGTCGCGCCCGGTAGAATCCCTTGCTCTTCGAGCAGCGGCAAGAGCGGAGCGCCTCCCCAGCGAGCGTTGCCGATCGCACCCATAAAGCCCGCCGAGACTCCATTGCCGGCGCATTCGAGCGTGGCAATCGCACGCCGCGTTGCACGGTTCTTGATCTGCTGCAGCGTCAGGACGGTGGGGCTCCCGACCATGCCTTCGATCCCGATTTGCCAGGAGGCGGAGTCGGTGTCGGGAACGCCCCCTCCAGGAACACCATAATGCTGCACCGTGAAGAAATCCTCCGCCGGGGTGATCCACGACTCCAGCTCTTCCCAGTTCACCATCGCCCGGCCGGGCTTCATTGGCTGGGGGTCGAGAAACGGGATGACCTCTTCGCTCTGCGCGAGCGGCGGCAGGGCCAACCCGGCGAACGGTCGGGCTGCGAGCCCCGCCGCCGCCGCCGAGGCCGCCGTTCGCAACAGGCGGCGTCTTGTGGGATGGTTTCGCTTTCGCATGAGTCGTTCTCCGCGTCCGATCGGTGCGTCGTCGATAGGGTATCGGGCCCCCGAGCCCAGGTCAATGGGCGTCAATCCAAGTGTCACTCCAAGCAGGCCGACACACCGCCGGGGGCGACGGCGGCTGTTTGCCATACTGACTACTTCCGATGTCCACCAGTAGCGTAGAAACCCTAAAGCCCGCCGCCGCGGTGCAGCCGTGGCGCGACCGCCTCACGCCTTACGCGTACGGCTGCGCGTTCCTCTCCTCGGCGTCACTGCTGCTCTCAATCGCGGTTTCGCAGACCCTGCTGGTGATCGCCCTCGTGCTTCTGCTGCTCTCGAACACGCGCCTGCGACTACCCCCGGTTGCCTGGCCCCTCGCCGGCTTTCTCGGGTGGACGCTGCTGTCGATGGCCGCGTCCGACGACCCCGCGGCCGGGTGGCCGCAGATCAAGAAGTTCCTCGTGTTCACGGTGCTGTTGGCCGTCTACTCACTGTTCTCTCGCGTGGAGCAAGCGCGGCGGCTCTTCGAGGCGCTGTTCGTTTGCACCCTGGCGGCCTCGCTGGTAGCCATCGTGCAGTTCGTAGTCAAGTTCGCCGAGGCGAAAGCCACGGGCCAGGATTTCTACGAGTCGTACATCGGGCGGCGAATCACGGGCTTTTTCGGTCACTGGCTGACCTTCAGCGAAGTGCTGCTGATCGTCTTTCTGATGCTGGCGAGCTATGTGTTGTTCTCGCGTAGCGGCCGCCGCTTCGGACGGGCCGTCTGGCTGGGCTGCGGCGTGGTGTTCGGCGTGGCGCTGGTTCTCAGCTACACGCGCAGCGCATGGGCCGCAATTCTGCTCGGCCTCGCCTACCTGCTCTGGCACTCGAATCGGCGCGTGCTGTGGTTGGGGCCACTGGCGCTGGTGGTTTTGCTGCTCGTCTCGCCCCAATCGATCGAGCGGCGGCTGACTTCCCTGACCAACCCCGAGGCTTATTTGGCCCGCATGATCATGTGGCGGACCGGGGCACGGATGATCGAAGCACACCCATGGTTCGGCGTCGGCCCCATGAGAGTCGGCCCGCGCTTTGCCGAGTTTCAGCCCGAGGACGTCACCGAGCTGCCGGACGCCTACTATGGGCACCTACACAACGTGTTCGTTCACTACGCCGCCGAGCGCGGCATCCCGGCGGTTTTGTTTCTGCTGCTGGCGCTTGGGAAGGTCCTGTGGGACCACCGCCGCGCACTGGCGAGGCTACCCGCCGGATACAGCGACGAGCGCTTTCTGTTGCAAGGCGTGATCGCCGCCACGCTGGGGCTGGCCGTGGTGAGCTGTTCCGACCTCAGCCTGGGCGACAGCGAGATTCTGGGGGTCTACCTGACTGTGATCGCGCTGGGGTACCGCGCGGTGGATTCGGTATCGCGGCGTGCGGCGGCCCTCTCGGCGACAGACGAATAAGGTGGTAGTGCCTCAACCGGCCAAGGGCTGCGCTCTTGACAGCCAACGGAGCCCGCGAATCGAAAAGTAGGGGCACAGCATGCTGTGCCCGCGTTCGGGTCGAGTCGTCCGTTCGGAGCCGCCTTGTCGGACTTACGACCGTTGCCTTACCGCGACGCGCGGCTTGGCGTCGAACGGTCGGCCAAGACCCGCACGACTCTTCCGTCAAGCGCCAACACCGCGAAGCGCGAGCCATCAGGCGCGCGGAAGAGATACTTTTCTGAGTATCCGTCGCGGGGAATTCCGACCATACGCATCAGCGGCTTGCCGAAACGTTCGATGACGTCGCTGATGAGTGCGCCTTCGATGATCTCCACGACCGAATAGCCGGCAGGCTCCGGACCGACGGTTGGTTCTGAGCCTACGTCAGCTTGCGGTGTCGTCTGAGTCGCCTGCGGAGGCCGATTTGGGTACACCGTCGCGATCCGCGCCTGAGTGATACCGGGGTGGGAGACGCCGCGTTCCACCACCCGGAGGCCATCCGCGCCGTCCCCGCTCGCCGCGGCGGCTGGTGCTGGTGCGGAAGCAGGAGCGGTTTCCGGATTTCCGGCACTGGCGGACGGAGCGCCGGTCGAGGAAGCACTGGCTTGGGACGGTGCTGGTGCGGGAGCACTTGGCGCCGGCCCCGGAGGCATCGGCACCCAGGCCTGCACAGGTTCCGGCTCGGCCCAACGACGCGGGGCGGTCACCGGCGTGAGCCCCGAAATCTTGACCCCGCTCTCGGTCTTGACCTCACCACTCGACTTGAAGACCGGCTTGGCCGGCCGGTTGGCCGTGGAGTCCTCTGGTCTCTCAACACCTGCCTTGTCGAACTCCGGCTTTCGCTCGCTCGTGGACGCCTGAGAAGGCTTCGTCTCCGATTCGGCGTCGAGCGTACCTTTCAGGCGCTTGAAAATGCCCGCCGCGCCCGCCCCGGCTGCGCCCGTGGCCGCTCCGGCGGTTCCGGCTCGTCCGACATTGATGCCGTAACCGATAATGGCCTGTCCGGCGGCCAGGGGTGCGTACGCCAGCGCTAGTGCGGTGCCAAGACCCAATGATAGTAGTGACCTCACTGTACCCTCCTCGGAACAATCTGAGCATACCAGAGCATTTGCGAAGCGCCTATTGGCGAAACCCCCTACGCCCTATGGGCAAGCGGGTCATACCACTGCGCCCCGAGGCCGAGAAAACGGGGACAATCCGCGTCGCGCCCCTCCGGATCATTGAAGACAGCGAAGCTCCGTGGGCGGCACTCGTTCACTCCCTGAGTTCTTCGCGCCGAGCCGCGACAGCAAGGAGTAGTGGGATGCGCCCGGCCCACCTCACCGTGGGCGAGGAAGCGAACCGAACGCAACCGTTCCCAGCCCGAAAGTTGACGCTGTTTTTTGCGCTGTGATAACTTGATGATTACTGTAGCTCTTCTACCCTCGGCACGGGGTCATTTTCCGGGTCCCCACGCCCGTCTAACCAAACGAAAACCGCCGCGGTGTGCAGGCTGAAACAGCCGGAGAGGGTCTTCTCTGACTTCCGATCATGGCGCTTGCAGTAGCGAATCGATATACCCAGGCTCTCCTGGACGTCGTCAGCCGTCCGGGTTCACCCGCCAACGCTCAAGAAGCTGCTCGCCAGCTTGAGACGTTCCGCGACGTTCTCGGCGAGTCGGCCGAATTGCTGGGCGTCCTGACATCGCCGAGCGTCGAACCCGCCAAGAAACGTCGGCTCATCGCCGGCCTGAGCGAACGGCTGAGCTTGGCGAAGCCGGTCACAAACTTCTTCTACGTCGTGATCGACCATCGCCGTTTGGGGCTGCTTGACGAGATGATCGAGGCCTACCGCGGCTTGCTCGACGAGCAGGCCGGCATCGCCCGCGTAGAAGTCAGCTCGGCGCGCCCGATGGACGAACCGGCCCGCAACGCCCTCGTCGACCGCTTCGGCCGGGTAACCGGCAAGCGCGTGGTCGCGACCTTCGATGTCGACGAAGACCTGCTGGGCGGCGCTGTCGTTCGGCACGAATCCACTGTCTACGACGGATCGCTGCGCACCCAACTCAAATCCCTCGACCGTGCCCTCACGGGAGACCGCTAAACCCATGGCTCAAATCAGCGCACAAGAAATCTCGCAAATCATTCGCGACCAGATCGAGAACTACGAAGGCGCCGTCGATGTCGCCGAAGTCGGCACGATCATCTCCCTCGGCGACGGCATCGCCCGTTTGCATGGCCTCGAGAGAGTCATGGCCGGCGAGATGCTTGAGTTCCCGCACAACGTCTCGGGCATCGCCATGAACCTGGAGGAAGACCAGGTTGGAGCGGTGTTGCTCGGCGAGTACTCCGAACTCAAGGAGGGCGACGAAGTCCGACGCACCAAGCGCATCGTCTCGGTTCCCGTCGGGCAGGCTCTGGTGGGTCGCGTGGTCGACGCTCTGGGACGGCCGATCGACGGCAAAGGCCCGATCGAAACCGACACGTATTTCCCGGTCGAGCGCATGGCGCCCGGCGTCATCGACCGCCAGCCGGTGAAAGAGCCCATGCAAACGGGTATCAAGGCGATCGACAGCATGATCCCGGTGGGCCGCGGGCAGCGCGAGCTGATCATTGGCGACCGCCAGACCGGCAAGACGGCCATTGCCGTCGACACGATCATCAACCAGAAGGGCAGCGGCGTCATCTGCATCTACGTGGCGGTCGGGCAGAAGCGCTCAACGGTGGCGCACGTCGTCAAGACGCTCGAGGATCACGGGGCAATGGAGTACTCCATCGTCGTAGTGGCCTCGGCCTCCGATCCGGCGCCGATGCAGTTTCTGTCGCCCTACTCCGGCTGTGCCATCGGCGAGTACTTCCGTGACAACGGCGGGCACGCGCTGTGCGTCTACGACGACCTCTCGAAGCACGCCGCCGCCTACCGTGAGATCTCGCTGTTGCTGCGGCGCCCGCCGGGCCGCGAAGCGTTCCCCGGCGACGTCTTCTACGTGCACAGCCGCTTGCTCGAACGCGCGGCCAAGCTGAGTGACGAGAAAGGCGGCGGCTCTCTCACGGCCCTGCCGTTTATCGAGACGCAAGCCGGAGACGTCTCGGCCTACATTCCGACCAACGTCATCTCGATCACGGATGGCCAGATCTATCTCGAAGCCGATCTGTTCAACGCCAACGTCCGTCCGGCGGTGAACGTGGGCCTCTCGGTGAGCCGTGTCGGCGGCAACGCGCAGACCAAGGCGATGAAGAAGATCGCCGGCACGCTGCGCCTGGAGTTGGCGCAATACCGAGCCCTGGCCGCCTTCGCGCAATTCGGGTCTGATCTTGACAAGGCCTCTCAGCAGCAGTTGCACCGCGGCGAAAGGTTGACCGAGATCCTCAAGCAGGGCCAGTACGGCCCGCTGCCCATCGAGAAGCAGATCGCCATCATCTTCGCCGGTACCATCGGCTATCTTGACGATCTGGCGGTCGCGGACTGCCGCCCGTTCGAGAACCAACTGTACGAGTATCTCGAGCGCCAGGAGGGCGGGGTCCTCGACAAGATTCGCGAGAAGAAAGCCCTTGACGACGCCTTGACGGAAGAACTCAAGAGCGCGCTGACGGAGTTCAAACAGCGCTTCCTGTCGCAGCGTTCCCAGAAGGCGGCCTCCTAGCATGCCGAACCTGATCGACTTGCGCCGGCGCATCCGGTCGGTCGAGAACACGCAGCAGATCACCAGCGCCATGAAGATGGTCTCGGCGGCGAAGCGGCGCCGGGCCCAAGACAAGGTGGTCGCCGCGCGTCCGTACTCGTCTCTGCTCCAGGAGATGCTCTCGAGCGTGCTGCATCATTTGCCCGAGGGCTCTCCGGTTCTCGATCACCCGTTGCTGGCCCGGCGCGAGCCGAACCGCATCGCCGTCGTCTTGCTCAGCGGTGATAAGGGCCTTTGTGGGGCCTTCAACAGCAACGTGATCCGTGCCACCGAGCGCTTCGTAGGCGAGCACGCCGACGCAGACGTTGAGTTGCAACTGATCGGCGGCAGGGGACGCGACTACTACCGTCGCCGTAAGGCCACGATCACCGGCGAATGGGTGAATCTGTTCAACAAACCCATCGAGTTCGCAGCGGCAAGCGAGATCGCCGACGGGTTGATCGAGCGCTACACCGACGCGGAAGTAGACGCGGTGTACCTGGTCTACAACGAGTTCAAGAGCGCGATGTCACAGAACGTGATACTCCAGCCGCTGCTGCCGGTCCGGACCGCCGAGGCGACGGAGGGCGGCTCGGCCGAGTACATCTATCAGCAGCCGCCCGAGGAGATCTTTCGAAGCCTGCTGCCGAAGTACGTGCGTTTGGGTCTCTACCGCGCCATGCTCGAATCGGCCGCCGCTGAGCACGCCGCGCGCATGACGGCGATGGACTCGGCCACGCGTAACGCCGGGGAGATGATCGACAAGCTGACTCTGTTCCTCAATCGCGTGCGCCAGGCCAGTATTACGACGGAGTTGATCGAAGTCGTCAGCGGCGCGCAGGTACAAGAGTAACCGAGCCGTGACCGTCAGCGAGCGGTCAGGCTGTCAGAGCGGGTACAGGTGACACCGCTCACGAATCAGGAGTCATATGGCAAACGTAGGCAAAGTCATTCGAGTTGCCGGTCCGGCGGTTGACGTCGAGTTCAGTGAAGGCGTCCTTCCCAGGATCTTTAACGCCGTGCGCATCACGAGCGAAGGATTCGACGTCGAGACGCCCATCAGCATCATCTGCGAGGTGCAGCAGCATCTCGGCGAGGGCCGGGTGCGCACGGTGGCGATGCAGCCCACCGAAGGCCTCGTGCGCGGCATGCCCGCCGAGGATCTGGGCGAGCCCATCAGCGTCCCGGTCGGCCCGCAAACGCTGGGCCGTCTGATGAACGTGCTCGGCGAGCCCGTCGATGGGAAGGGTCCGGTCAATACCGAACAGCGCTTCTCGATTCACCGCCAGGCACCCTCACTCGAAGACCAGTCCACCGAGTTGCAGATGTTCGAGACCGGCATCAAGGTCATCGATCTGCTCGAACCGTATTTGCGCGGTGGCAAGATCGGCCTGTTCGGCGGCGCGGGTGTCGGCAAGACCGTCATCATCATGGAGCTGATCAACAACATCGCCCTCAAGCACGGCGGTGTGTCGGTCTTCTCCGGTGTGGGCGAACGCACCCGCGAGGGCAACGACCTTTGGCTCGAGATGCAGGAGTCGGGCGTCGTGGACCCGGATAACTGGGAGAAGTCCAAAGCGGCGCTGATCTACGGCCAGATGACCGAGCCGCCGGGCGCGCGCCTGCGGGTCGGCCTTACGGGCCTGACCGTCGCCGAGTACTTCCGCGACGTCGAGGGCCAGGACGTGCTGCTGTTCATCGACAACATCTTCCGCTTCACTCAGGCCGGCTCGGAAGTCTCAGCGTTGCTGGGACGCATGCCCTCGGCCGTCGGCTACCAGCCTAACCTGGCCAGCGAAATGGGCGAGTTCCAAGAGCGCATCACGTCGACGAAGAAGGGCTCGATCACCTCGGTGCAGGCCATCTACGTGCCCGCCGACGACTACACCGACCCGGCTCCGGCCACCACGTTCGCACACCTCGACGCCACCACCAACCTGTCCCGCGAGATCGCCGCGCTCGGCATCTATCCGGCCGTCGATCCGCTGGCCTCGAGCTCGCGGATTCTCGACCCCAACGTGGTCGGCAGTGAGCACTACGACACGGCCCAGGAGGTCAAGCAGATCCTGCAACGCTACAAAGAGTTGCAGGACATCATCGCCATTCTCGGCGTGGAAGAGCTTTCCGAAGACGACAAGCTGGTCGTCGCCCGGGCGCGCAAGATCCAGCGCTTCCTCTCGCAGCCCTTCTTTGTCGCCGCGCAGTTCACCGGGTTGGAAGGCAAGTACGTGAGCCTGTCCGACAGCATTCGCGGCTTCAAGGAGATCGTTGCGGGTAAGCACGACGACCTCCCCGAGCAGGCCTTCTACCTGGTCGGTACGATCGAAGAGGCCGTCGAGAAAGCCCGGCAACTCGAGAAGGCGGCGTAGCCATGGCCGGCAAGCTCACGCTCGAAGTTGCCGTCCCCGAGCGGCTGCTCGTGGAAGAGGAAGTCGACGAGGTCCAGATCCCGGCCGCCGACGGCTACCTGGGCGTCCTCCCCGACCACGCCCCCCTGATGGCCCAGCTCGGATTCGGCGTGATGAGCTTTCGCGTCGACGATCAAACGAAGTATGTGGCCCTGCACGGCGGGCTGGTCGAGGTGCTGCCCGACCACGTTCGGGTTCTGGCCGACGGGGCCGAGTGGGCGGACGAGGTGGATTCCAACCTTGCCGAACAAGCCCGGCAGCGCGCCGTGGGCCGCTTTGACCGCCAGGAGACGGACATGCAGGTGGACGTCGAACGAGCCCAGGCGGCCATCGCTCGCGCACAAGCCCGCCTCGATGCCTCCAAGCGCGCCGGTTAGCGGCCGTCGTTCCCGGGTACACTGTTGGATTGGTCCGGCGATCCCCCGATACGCCGGCCAAGCCGGATTTCGTGAACTAGGCAGGGGAATCACCGATGAAGGTATACGAAGGCAGCGATATTCGAAACATCGGCATCGTCGGACATGGTGACAGCGGCAAGACGACTGTGTTGGCGGGGTACCTCTACACCACCGGCGACACCAGCCGCTTGACCCGCGTCGACGAGGGCACCACCATCACCGACTACGACGAGGAAGAAATCAATCGCAAAGTCACCACCACCTCCTCGCTGGCCTTCGTCGAGTGGAACAAGACCAAGATCAACTTCATCGACACCCCGGGCTACAACATCTTCATCAACGATGCCAAAGCGTCCCTGCTGGCCGCTGACGCCGCCCTGGTTGTGGTGGACGGCGTTTCCGGCGTAGAAGTGCAGACCGAGAAGGTCTGGGGGTTCGCCGAGGACTGCGGACTGGCGCGCGTGATTCTCGTCAACAAGCTCGACCGCGAGCGAGCCCAGTTCGCCCGTGCCGTCGCGAACATCCAGGAAACGCTGAGTAAGAAAGCCGTCCCTGTGCAGATCCCTATCGGGTCCGAAAAGGGCTTCAGGGGCGTCGTCGATCTGGTCAACAAGAAGGCCTATACCTACGAGCCCGACGGTGATGGCAAAGGCAAGGAAGAGGAGATTCCCGCCGACCTGGCGTCCGAGGTCGAGTCAGCCACGGAGTCGTTGATGGAGGTCGTCGCCGAGTGCGATGACGACCTGCTGATCGAGTACTTGGAAAACCTCACCCTGCCGCCGGACAAGGTGCTTGCGGGGCTGCGCAAGGGTGTGGCTGAAGGCAAGCTTTACCCTATCCTGTGCGCCTCGGCGCTGCACAACATCGGCAGCGACGCTGCGCTCGACTTCCTGGAGGCTTACGCCCCGCCGCCAACCGCGCGTGGTGAGATCGCCGCCCGGGAGGGAGCCGAGGGCGACGCCTCCCGCAAGATCTCCGACAGCGAGCCGCTGTCGCTGTTCGTCTACAAGACCGCCGCCGACGCCTTCGCCGGCCGCGTCAGTTACTTCAAGGTTGTCTCGGGCGTTCTCAACAACGACGACCACGTGGACAACTACAAACGGGAGACCGACGAGCGTTTTGCCCGCATCAGCCTGGTCTTCGGCAAGGAGTTGAAGCCGGTCAACGCCGTCCACGCGGGCGATCTGGCCGCGGTGGCCAAGCTCAAAGACACCTTGACCGGCGACAGCCTCGGGCAGAAAGGCAAGCCCATCCACTACCCGGCCGTGACGTTGCCGGTACCGGCCATTGCCTACGCCATCGAACCCAAAACGCGCAACGATGAAGATCGGCTGGGCACTGCCATTCAGAAGGTGCTCGAGGAGGATCCTTCGCTGCGGTTCTACCGTGACGCGCAGACCAAGGAGTTCTTGCTCGCCGGCAACGGCCAGCAGCACCTCGAGATCATCGTCAGCAAGCTCAAGAAGCGCTATCAGGTCGACGTCGAACTGCATTCGCCCAAGATTCCCTATCGCGAAACGATCCGTGGCCGCGCCGACGTGCAGGGACGCCATAAGAAACAGACCGGCGGCCACGGACAGTTCGGCGACTGCAAGATCCGCATGGAGCCGCTCGAGCGCGGTAAGGAGTTCGAGTTCGCCAACGAGATCTTTGGCGGGTCGATCCCGAAGACGTATATTCCCGCAGTGGAGAAGGGTATTGTCGAGGCGGCTGAGAAGGGTTTTCTGGCGGGCTATCCAGTCTCCGATTTCAAGGTCGTGCTCTACGACGGCTCGTATCACGACGTCGACTCCTCCGAGCTGGCCTTTAAGCTGGCGGGCCGCAAGGCCTTCCGCAAAGCGATGGAACAAGCCAAGCCGGCGCTCCTCGAGCCCATCATGAAGGTTGAAGTCGTTGCCCCCATGGAATTCGCCGGTGACCTCATGGGCGATCTTAACGGCCGGCGGGGTCGCATTCAAGGCATGGAGACGCGCGGCAGCAATCAGATCGTGCGCGCCGAGGTACCCATGGTCGAGATGCTCACCTACGCCAACGAGCTGACCTCGATGACCCAGGGCCGTGGCACCTTCACGATGGAGATGGATCACTACGACTTCGTGCCGCAGCAGATCGCCGAAAAGGTGATAGCCCACGCCAAGGCCGAGCGAGAAGGCATCGCCGAGGAAGAGGACTAGCCGGCCTATCGGAACGGAATCCAAGCTTCCCCAGCGTCTGCGGCCTGCCAAGCGGCACCGGAGGTAGCGCACTGAAGCCCCTACGTGCCGCGACAGGACACGGTGCCTACACCGGAACCCTTACACCGGGCGGCACTCCAGCGGTATGGCGCTCATTGACCCGCCTCCGATGGGTCTGTTAGGATCGATCTTTCAGCGCCGGGACGCTGAGATGGGCCCACAAACCCCCGTGGGGATTCGCGTCAGTACCTTCGTGATCATGGGTTTAACAAAGCTTCCCCCTGTAGCACCTGTTGTAGTTGCGGTATCGCTCTTGTGGGCGAGTTGCGCCCGTGACGGCGGCCGCGCGGTAACCGCTCCGGTTCCGCTGCCGCCCGCGTCCGCCGAGACCGCTCCGCGTCCGCCCGCCGAGGCGCCCGTGACGCCCCAGCGAATGGAAACGGTCGAGGTCGCCGAAGCGGAGCCCTTCTCGCCCGAGCAGATCTCGCTGGAGAAGCCCGAGGAGATCGCCGAGCCCGATCTCAGCGAGCTCGAGGCCCCGGCAACCGAGCAAGCCCCAGGGCAGGACATCGAGCAAGATGGGGAGCCGGCCTCCGAAGACGAACTAGCCCTCATCGATGAGCTGAACGACAGCGATATTCCCGACGATTTCGACATCGAAGGCTCCGGTCGGACCAAGCTCAGCGCCACCCGTTCGACCCTGCCGTTGGTGCTTAACCCCCAGGTGGCCAAGTTCATCAACTATTTCAAGGGTCGGGGAAAGAAGACCTACATCCGCTCGATCGAGCGCGCTGGCGCCTACCGCGGGATGATCGAGCGTATTCTCGACGAGGAGGGCGTCCCGCTCGAGCTGTTCCATCTAGCCCAGGCCGAGTCCGGCTTCCGTCCCAAGGCGCGATCTCGGGCCCGCGCCACGGGAATGTGGCAGTTCATGAAGTTCCGCGGCAAACAATACGGGCTGCGCCAGGACCGCTACGTTGACGAGCGCTACGACCCCGAGAAGGCCACCCGCGCCGCCGCCCAGCACCTGCACGACCTCTACATCGAGTTCGGCGATTGGTACCTGGCCATGGCAGCCTATAACGGCGGACCGAACCGGGTTAAGACGGCGGTGAGGCGCACCGGCAGCAAGGATTTCTGGACCCACAGCCGGCGGCGCTTTGTGCGGCGGGAAACACGCAACTACGTCCCCATCATCCTTGCGATGACCTACGTGGGCAAGAATCAAGAGATGTACGGGATCGAGATCAAGGATCCTGCGCCGCCGCTCGAGTACGACACCATCGAGACCGATACCGAGATCCACTTCGACCTGATCGCCGACATCACCGGCACCAGCGCCGCGACGATCAAACAGCTCAACCCGGCGTTGATGCGCTCGGCAACGCCGCCCTACGGCTACGAGCTACGGCTTCCTAGGAACGCCGGCGAGACGTTCGTCAGCGAACTCCGGCAGATCCCGCTCGAGCAGCGCCTGGCATGGAGACGGCACCAGGTGCGGGACGGCGAATCGCTGGCCGCCATTGCCAAGCTTTATAGGGTCAAAGCGTCGGCGATCGTGGCCCACAACCGCATCGACAACGGCGCGGTGATGGCGGGGATGCGCCTAACGGTCCCGGCGCCCAAGGCCCGGCTCAAATACTACGGCGGCTCGTCGGGCGGAGCAGGCGGCTTTCTCGAATCCGGCACCGGACGCTACCGCATCGCTCGCGGCGACAACCTGGGCTCGATTTCGCGCCGCTTCAACGTCTCGATCGCCAACCTGCGTACGTGGAACGGACTCAGCGGCAACCGCATCCGAGCCGGCCGTTACTTGATCGTGCGCCGGGAAGGGGTGGGCAAGAAAGGAGGCAGCGTTGTTGCCTCCGCCCCCTCCGGATCGGGAACCTACCGCATCCGTAGGGGAGATACCCTCGGGACGGTCGCACGGCGCTTCGGCGTTACTGTGGCACAGCTCAAGGCGTGGAACGGGCTCAAGAGCAACCGCATCACCGCGGGCGGCACGTTGAGGGTGGGGACACGTGGGACGTCCTCGTCGCAGCGCGCCTCGGCCGCCCGCTCGACTTCGACCTCCACCGCCCGGCGCGCCGCATCTTCCGGCGGCACCGGACAGTACAAGATTCGCCGTGGCGACAACCTGGCGATCATCGCCGGACGGTTCGGTGTCACGGTCGCGGATCTCAAGGCCTGGAACGGGATGCGCGGTACCCGCATTCGCGCCGGGAAGTATCTGACGGTGCGGCCACCCGGCGAGGCGCCGGCCTCCTCAAGCGCAACTCGCACGGCTGTGGCTTCCAAAGGCGCTGTAGCTTCCAAAGGCGGCGAACGCTACAAGATCCGCCGCGGCGACAACCTGAATCTCGTCGCCCGCCGCTATAACGTCGAAGTGGCTGATTTGAAGCGCTGGAACGGGCTTCGCGGCAACCGCATCACGGCCGGCGAGTATCTCGTTGTCCATCCGGCCTCCGGCCGCGCGGTGAGCACCGTCACGGGCAAGGCATCATCGGCCACGAAGCCTAGGCTGAAGCGTCAGCCCACGTCCCCGCTCCCGGCCGACGGCCGCTATCGCATTCGGCGAGGCGACAACTTGGGCGCCATCGCCGAACGGTTCGGCGTTTCCGTAACCGATCTCCGGCGCTGGAA
>JAKZVK010000589.1:0-7629 GCA_047516085.1 Bryobacterales bacterium | reverse complement strand
GGTGGAGGCCTCGGGTTTGGCGCGGGTTGACTTTTTCCTCGAGGATTCCAGCGGTCGCATACTGCTCAACGAGATCAACACCATGCCGGGCTTCACGTCGATTAGCATGTATCCCAAACTATGGGAGGCGTCCGGGCTGGGTTACGCTGACTTGATCGATCGCTTGATCGAGTTGGCGAAAGAGCGGCATGCTGAGAAGCAGGCGACCCGGTTTGAAAGGGATTGAGGTAAGCCCCTATTTTGCTGAGTCGCGAAACACGGGGCCGCGGCACCGAGCGAAAGGTCTCTTGATGAGTTCCCGTTTTACGGTTTGCCTATTGCCGGCCCTCGTGTGGGCGGCGTGCTTGTTCCCATCGGTCGCGTACGCGGCCGAGCGGCCGCCGAACGTCATCCTGATGTTCTCCGACGATCAGGGGACGCTCGATCTCAACATCCTGGGCGCGCGCGACCTCTATACGCGGAACCTCGATACCCTGGCGCGGCGCGGTGTTCTGTTCACTCAGTTCTACGCGGCTGCACCGATCTGCTCGCCCTCGCGCGCGGCGCTGCTCACCGGACGTTACCCGCAGCGTGCCGGCGTGCCGACCAACGTAGCCCCCGGCGGCGACGGGCTGCCGCCGAGTGAGGTAACGATTGCAGAGATGCTCAAGGGAGCCGGTTACCGTACCGCGCTGATCGGCAAATGGCACCTCGGCAAGGTGATCGAGAAGGGTCCGCTCGATCAGGGGTTCGATTATTTCTTCGGTCACAAGCGCGGCTGCATCGACAACTTCTCGCACTTCTTCTACTGGCGGGGACCGAACCAGCACGACCTATGGATCAACGACCGCGAGCACTGGGAGGACGGAGCCTACTTCCCGGACCTGATGGTGCGCGAAGCCGAGCGGTTCCTCGAGGAGAACCAGGACCAGCCTTTCTTTCTCTACTTGCCGTTCAACATTCCTCACTATCCGTTGCAGCCCGACGACAAGTGGCGGCAAATCTACTCCAACTATCCATCGCCGCGCCGCCACTACGCCGCGATGGTATCGACCCTCGACGAGAAGGTGGGCCGGATTCTCGCGAAGGTCGACCAACTCGGGCTGCGTGAGACTACGCTGATCATCTTCATGTCCGACCATGGCCATTCAACCGAGGAACGCACGATGTTCGGTGGTGGGTACGCGGGCCGCTTCCGCGGCGCCAAAGCCGGGTTGTTCGAAGGCGGGATCCGGGTGCCCGCGATCGTCAGTCTGCCCGGCGTGATACCGGAAGGGGTTGTTCGCGAGCAGTACGCTTCGGCCATCGATTGGATGCCGACGATCGCCGAACTCACCGGCACCCATGCGCAAGACCCGGGGTGGGACGGCAAGAGCCTGATGCCGGTCATCCGCTCGGCGATGGAGGCGCCGCCCCACGACACGCTTCATTGGCAGCTCGGGGACCAGTGGGCGGTCCGCCGCGGCGATTGGAAGCTGATCGTCAACGGGCGGGATACGGGACGGACGACGCTCGAAGGCGACGACAGGACCTTTCTCGTCAGCATCAAGCGCGATCTCACTGAGCGCGAGAACCTTGCCAGGGCGCTCCCCAACATCACCGATGAGCTCACCGAGCTTCACGAACAATGGGTGCAGGATGTTACTGACGTTGCTGGGGAGAGGCCGTGAAGCACGGCTATCGGCGGCTTCGCTCCGCGTTACTCTTGGCTCTCATCCTGTTGGGGCTTGCCGGCGCGGCCGCGCCCGGCCGGGCGCAGCCCAACATCCTGTTCATCGCCATCGACGACCTCAACGACTGGGTCGGCCCGCTTGACGGCCATCCGCAAGTGCAGACACCGGCCATGGACCGCTTGGCCGAGCGCGGTACCGTCTTCACCAACGCACATTGCCAAGCGCCCCTCTGCAACCCATCTCGAACCAGCCTGATGCTGGGGCTGCGGCCTTCCACCACCGGCATCTACGGACTGCGGCCGTGGTTCCGCGATCTGGACGAATACCGCGAATCGGTCACGTTGCCGCAGTACTTGGCGCAGCACGGCTATCGCACGTACTCCACGGGCAAGATCTATCACAGCCGCTATGGCCGTGGCGAGGGCGACAAGGAGTTTGATGTTCTGGGGCCCGCGGCGAGTGTAGGAGCGCGTCCGGCGCAGAAGCTGGTCGACACGCCGGCCGACCACCCGCTGGTGGACTGGGGCGTCTTCCCGCACCGGGATCAGGACAAGGGCGACTGGAAAGTTGCGAGCTGGGCCGTCGAGCAACTGCGTGGCGATTTGCCCGAGCCGTTCTTTTTGTCGGTAGGCTTCTTCCTGCCGCACGTGCCTTGCTACGCCACGCAAAAGTGGTTCGACCTCTATCCCGAGGGCAGCGTCCAACTGCCACCGGTCCGAGCGGACGATCGCGACGATACGCCCCACTTCTCTTGGTTTCTACATTGGAAACTGCCCGAACCGCGTCTGAAATTCCTCAAGGACGCCGACCAGTGGACCAATCTTGTGCGGTCGTATCTGGCTTCGGTCAGCTTCGTCGACAGCCAAGTGGGACGGGTGCTCGATGCACTCGAGGCGAGCGGGCGTTCGGAGAACACGGTTGTCGTGTTGTGGTCCGACCATGGCTGGCATCTCGGCGAGAAGCTCATCACCGGCAAGAACACGCTGTGGGACCGTTCGACGAGAGTCCCGCTGATTTTCGCCGGGCCGGGTATCGCGAGCGCCGCCGTGAGTGCGCGACCCGCCGAGTTGCTCGACCTTTATCCCACGTTGGTCGAGTTGGGCGGCATGCCCGAGAAGGAGGGTCTCGAGGGGCACAGCCTCGTGCCACAGTTGAAGAACGCGCGAGCACCCCGCCAGTGGCCTGCCATCACGACGCACAACCATGACAACCACGGGGTGCGCAGCGAAGACTGGCGCTACATCCGCTACGCCGACGGTTCCGAGGAACTCTACGACATGCGCCGCGACCCCAACGAGTGGACCAACCTGGCGGGCGAGCCACGCTATCAATCTGTGATGGAACAGCATCGCCGCTGGCTCCCCACGCGTAACGCCGAGCCCGCCCCTGGCAGCGCCAGCCGCATTCTGACCTACGAAGACGGCAAAGCCAATTGGCAGGGCGAGGATATCAAGCCCGGCGAACCGATCCCGGAGATTTGAGCTGTGCGCAGCGGCGGCGACCTTGGTCAGTCCTGCCGCAACGCAAGCGTCGGGGCTGGGCCGCCGGCAGGGGCCGCCGCTGGAGCAGCAGCCTGGGCGCGCTCGGCAGCGGCGGCGGGGTCTCGCAACTCGGGAATCTGCATGCGCACCCGCGTACCGCCCCCCGGACGGTGTTCGATCACCATGTCGCCCTCGTGGCCGAAGATCACGCGCAGCCGCTCGTTCACATTGCTGATGCCGATGCCGCGACTGAAGACCCCCGGCAGCGCGTCGGGCGGAATGCCCACACCGTCATCTTCCACTTCGATCTGAAGCCGCGAGCCTTGGACGGCGCTACGCAGCCAGATCGTGCCGCCGCCCACCTTGGGACTGATGCCGTGCTTGATCGAGTTCTCGACAATCGGCTGTAGCATCATGCTCGGTACAAGCGCGTCAAGAGTGTTGGTGTCGATCTCCTTCACTACGCGCAACTTGTCGCCGAAACGCACCACCTCGATGCTGAGGTAGTCGTCAATAAACGCCACTTCGTCGCGAAGGGCCGACAGCGACTCCTGCTTGCGCAGCAGCCTCCTCAGAATCGTCGAGAGCTTGAAAATCAACTGCCGGGCCGCTTGGCGGTCGCTCCGGATCAACGACGCCACCGAGTTCAGCGTGTTGAACAGGAAGTGCGGATTGATCTGGCTGGTCAGTGACGCCAGCCTCGCCTCGACCAGCAGTCGCCGTTGCTCCTCGAGCTTCCATTCATTACGCGTGTTGTTCCAAATCTTGAGCGTCAACCCGACCGACAGCACGGTCGAGAAATAGACCAGCACCACGGTCGCCGGGTTCAGCAACGACTCCTCGGGATAGATCACAAACAGCCATTGCCTATCCGCGAACGCGTGCCCTAGGTTGGAGCGAATGAACTCGATGCCCAGGCAGGCGACGAACATCAGCATCTGAAATCCGCCCTGCGGCGTTCGCAGTACACGCAGCCGCCAGGTCGCGACGGTGAAAGGATGAAAGGGCGTGAACCGCCAGATCTCCTCCGTCCCCGGAGCCACATCCCGCAGCAGCCCACCCAGAGCGCCCACGCCGATCATGAGCGGGAACGTCAGCCACTCGTGCGGCGACATGAGAACCGCCGGCAGCGAGACGAGCGCACCGGCCAGAGCGCCGGGCACGTACCCGCCCACGAGTCCTGTGACGAAGGCGCCTTCGAGGCTCAACTCCGCGGCCTTGTAGCCCGGGCTGTGGCGCACGAGGCTGCCCCCGGCGAAGAAAAGACCGAACAACACGCCCAAGTGAAGCCTCTGCCGGATCGTCCGCTGTTCGCGGAGCAGCAGCTTCTTGGCGAACGACCACCGCAGCAACAGGCTCGCCATCGAGGTGATGACGGCGATCTTTACTAGCAGGATGATCAGCAGTTCGCGTTCACTGAACATAGCGGCTTGGGGGCGGGGGTTCAGGCCCCGTCCCATATAATGATAGTACCCGTGGGCGAACCGCCCCCCTAAGCCGTCCCGGGATCCCTTTCTGTGCCGTGATGAACACCGGATCGCCAGTCCCGGTCCCCGAGGTCGTGCAGGTCGCCGACGCGGCCTTCCCGTCTGTCCACGGCGAGTTCCGCATCCTGGGTTTCCAGGGACGCCTGAATGGCAAGGACCACGAGGTTGTCGTGCTCGAGATGGGCGACTTGGCGGCCGAGGGTCCCGCGCCGCTCGTGAGGATTCATTCACAGTGCCTCACCGGCGAGGTGTTCGGCAGCCTGCGTTGCGATTGCGGCCAACAGCTTCAGCTCGCCCTCAAGAAGATCGGCGACGAGGGCCGCGGCGTGCTGATCTACGATCCGCAAGAAGGCCGCGGCATCGGGTTGCTCAACAAACTGAAGGCCTACCAGCTCCAAGACGAGGGTGCTGATACGGTGGAAGCGAACGAGCAGTTGGGGTTCGAGGCGGACCTGCGCGACTACAGCCTGCCGATGGCCATCCTACGCTCGTTGGGCGTTTCCCGCGTGCGCTTCCTATCGAATAACCCCGCCAAGGTGAGCGCCCTTGAGAACGCGGGGATTGAGGTCGAGGAACGGATTCCCTGCGAGGTGCCGTCGACCACGCGCACCGAGGGCTATCTCCGTACGAAGAAAGAGAAGCTCGGCCACCTGATCGAGAGCTTGTAGGTTGTAAGTGGTTCAGTACCCCCGCGCCGAGCCCTCCGAGCGGGCATCCGCGGCGCCGAGTAGCCACTTGTCGCCGACCTGAATCGCCATCACGCGCCCTTGTTTTTCAACGAACTTCAAGCGGTGCCCGCGCTGCCGCAGCCTCTCGACTGTGTCAGACGAGGTGCCGTGGCGTTCGAGTCGCAACTCGTCGGGCATCCACTGATGGTGGAAGCGTGGAAAGTCGACGGCTTGCCGCAGGTCCATCCCAAAGTCGACCACGTTGGTGATCACCTGCAAGACCGTCGAGATAATCGTCGGTCCGCCGGGTGAACCGACGACGAGAAACAGCTTGCCGTCGCGCGTGACGATGGTCGGCGTCATCGACGAGAGTGGCCTCTTGCCGGGCGCGATCGCGTTCTGTTCGCTGGTAAGCAGGCCGGCGTTATTGGGTGCGCCGGGCTTGGCCGAAAAGTCGTTCATCTCGTTGTTCAGCAACACGCCGGTACCTTTCGCCGTGACGCCGGAGCCGTAGCTGCCGTTGAGCGTGTAGGTCACCGCCACGGCGTTGCCGTCTTTGTCGACCACCGAGAAGTGCGTGGTTTCGGTGCTCTCGCCCCCGAGGCCGTAGCCGGTCGCGTCGCTCGCGGCGGGATTGCTCGTGCCGGCGCGGCCGAGATGGATCGATGCCCGCCGTGACCTGGCGTAGTCCTTGCTGATCAGGCGCTTGACGGGAACCTCGACGAAATCCGGGTCGCCGAAGTACTGCGCCCGGTCGGCGAAAAATCGTCGCATCGTCTCGGCGACGTAGTGGATCGCCGCCGCCGACCCCGGTCCGCTTCTCTCGTAGCCACTGCCCTCCAGCATGTTGAGCATTTGAATCACGCCAACGCCTCCCGAGCTGGGCGGCGGCGGGCTTACCAGCTCGTAGTCGCCGTATTCGCCCGACAGCGTGTTGCGCTCAACCGGCTTGTACGCGGCTAGGTCCTCGAGGGCAATCGTTCCGCCGTTTTTCTGCATGTCGGCGGCGATCAAGCGGGCGGTCTTGCCTTTGTAGAACTCATCCGCCCCGCCCTTGGCGATGCGGACGAGGGTTTGGTGCAGGTCCGGCTGCCGGAACGTCTCGTCCATCTCGTAGTAGCGGCCGCCGCGTTGAAAGATCCGTTTCGACTCGGCAAATTGCGCCAGCTTCGTGTTCGCGCGCAAGGCCTCCGAGAGAAGATAGGTGACCTCGAAGCCCCGGTCCGCGAGCTCGATCGCCGGGCGCAGCACCTGGGCCCAGGGCTTGGTTCCGTACTTGCGCAGGGCCAGCTCAAAGCCGCGAGGGCTTCCTGGCACGCCGGAGGCGCGGTAGCCGATCTGGTCGTCGTCGGTTGGGTTGCCGTCTTTGTCGAGATACATGTCGCGGTGGGCAGCCGACGGGGCCCGTTCGCGGAAGTCGAGAAACGTCGAGCGCCCGTCGGCAAAGCGGATCAGCATAAAGCCGCCGCCGCCAAGATTGCCCGCGGAGGGATGGGTCACTGCCAAGGCAAAGCCCACGGCAACGGCCGCGTCCACCGCGTTGCCGCCGTCGCGAAGGATCTTGAGTCCGGCTCGGGTCGCCTCGTCGCGCGTGGAGACGACCATCGCCTGGCGGGCGCGGACGGGCTCGCGCGTGGCCCCGGCGAGGCCCGCGGCCGCAAGAAGGATGGAGAGCAGGCAGCGAAGAAAGATCACGGCCAATTGTAGTCGGCCGAGCCTCCCCATTGCAAAACGTCGCTCGTTTGGGCGGCCCCGAGCAACCACCGCGGGTCGCGGGACGTGGCGGACTCTGACCCCAACCTTCGTTGCTAGAGCCGTCGGGTCGACTGGGTGTAGAGCGCAGCCGCGCACTGGCCACAAGAAGCATTCTTATGTACCTGCAAATTGTTCTACGCCCAGCCGATAAGGAAGGTGAGGTTCCGCAGCCGCAGGGTCGCCCCCCGGGCGAGGTGTGGAGCCACGAACCCAAAGGCCCCCGAGCGCATGAACCCCAAGGTCACCCAGCTATTGGAGAGCTTCAACGAGAACCGGCGTGAAAACGGCCGGCAGTTGGCGCTACTCCTGGAAAAAGACCCCGCGGCGTTCCAACAGTCGGTCGTGCGCTATATGTGCAATGGGGCCGACGAATCGAGTGTTCAGTACATCGTTTGGCTGCTGCAAAGCAACCACATGTTGCTCGATCTGCTGCTGAACCCCGACCTCTCGTCCGTCGGCGAAGCAGTCGTGCTGGTGCAAGCGATGAGAGGCAAGGTCGAACGTCTTGACGTCGATTTGGCCAAAGCAATGAAGACCGCCTCCGGAAGCCTAAAGTCACGAGTTCTTCGGCTCCTTGCGGAAACTG
>JAKZVK010000588.1:0-3445 GCA_047516085.1 Bryobacterales bacterium | reverse complement strand
GCGCAGGCGGCATGGCCTGAGATTACTTGGAAGACTCGACCAGCACTGACCGGACCTCGGCCCATTAAACGCACCTTACGGCGTTCCCAGACTCCACTCCAACCCGTCCGCACAGCCGCTTTCAGAAACTCCGCCCAGCGGCCGGGTGGTCTAGTTTTCCTCCGCCATCGTGGTCTATTTTGCTCCGCCCTTGACACGGCCCGGCGTGTTCGCCGCCTACGCCCCGGTGGCAGGCTTCCTCCGTCCTTCGGTGCGTCCGCGGCAGGCGCGGCCGCTCTTTCATGTGGCCGGGGAGCGCGATCGGGTGGTGCGCTTTGCGGATCAGCAGGTCGCGATCACGGTCGCCATTGAGGTGAACGGCGTCGGCGCGACGACGATGCACTGTGGGGACGGCTGCACGATCTACGGACCCGGTACGCCCACTCCGGTCATGGCCTGGATCCACCCTGGCGGCCACGTGTATCCGCGTGAGACCGCCGAGCGGATCGTGTCCTTCTTTCACGATCATTTCCGCAGGCGCTAACCGATCGACCGGCCGCGGTGAGCACACCCATCTCTCTCCAGCCCGGCACCAAGCTGTATGCACTCGTTCCAGCTGAGATTGAAGACTACCGCGACGAACACTGGCGTCGCGAAGGGACGCGGCAGGTCGAGACGGCACTCGACGCCGAACGCTTCATCGAGCAGAACGGCTTCACCGCCTGCCTCGCCGATTCGCGGCGACCGGGGCCGTCATTAGTACGTGGCGGTCTGTGGACGACGCGACGCCGTGATGCCGCGCAATGCACAGAAAGACCCCGAGGCCTCGCACACGTGGCAGTTGAAGGACGAACTTGTGAGGCGCGGCAAGGTCTACTATGCGAAACCCGCGCGGGGTAAGGCCACGTTCATCGCGCCGCACATGATCTCCTGCTTTCACGCCGTGTGGGGCGTGCGTAAATCCGGAGAGAAACGGCGACTGAGCAAGAATGCCCGCGCGGTCTTGCGCGTGCTCCGCAACGAGTGGGAGATGGGCACGGCGGACCTGCGCGATGAATCGGGGGTGAAAGACCGCAAGGCGTTCACCCGAGCGGTGGATGAGCTCCAGGCCGCCATGATTGTCGTGCCGAGCCAGGTCATCTATCAACCGAGGTTCACCTACGTCTGGACCCTTGGCGTAGGACGGTTTCCCGAATCGCTGACCCGGCGCGTCAGTCGGGACACCGCCCTCCGCGAAATCGCCCGCTGCTTTCTGGCCGGCGCCGGCATGACGATTCGCGGCGAGATGGCCCGCGTGAGCGGCCTGTCCCGACCAGAGGCCGGACGTGGCAACCGTGCGCTGGTTGCTGAAGGCTACGCGACGATGCCCGCATCAGGGGTGTATCAATTGGCCGCGCGCGGTGCGTCGCAGACGCCAGAGCAGTGATGGGAAGCAGAAGAGTCGTATGCGGCTGCTAGGCTCCCGGTAACCCCATGGCTCGGAAGAAACGGCTCCGTTTTGCCGCGCTCGAAACGATGGACAACGTCATCGACGGGCGACGCTGTGAGCCGGACTGGTTCGAAAGGGCCTTCGGGCTTGAGGAGGCGGTTGTCCTCGAACTGGGATGCGGCCGCGGAGAGTACACGCTTACGCTGGCCCGGAGTCGGCCGAACAGCGGAGTTCTCGGAGTGGATCGAAACGGAGCCCGCCTGTGGAAGGGTGCGGCGCAGGCGCTCGACGAGGGCCTCACGAACGCATTCTTTCTCCGCTCGGTGATCGAACATCTGGAAGATCATGTCCCGCCCGGCAGGGTCGGCGAGATATGGCTCCCGTTTCCGGACCCGCTGCCGAAGAATCGGCAGGCCAGGCACCGGCTGCTGTCGCCCCTGTTTCTGGAACGGTATCGCCGGCTGTTGTACCCCCGTGGGGCCATCCACCTGAAGACGGATGACTCGGACCTGGTTAACTTTGCTGAGCAGGCCGTGCACGCCGCGAGGGGCCGTGTCCTCGAGGGCTCAGACAGTCTCGCCCGCGACCGCGAAACGGTACCGGCGGTCCAGACAACCTACGAGAAGAGGTATCGCGGCGAGGGTCGGACAATCTACGACCGAACGTTTTGCCTGAACTGATCCCTACGAGGCCGCGGGCCACCTCTGAGCAGACCCCACAGATGTGATCGCTAGTGCGACGCGAAGTGCGTGAAGGATCCGTCTTCGTCGAACGCCAGCACGTCGTAGGGTTGCGTGTTTGGACCTTCCATCCCAGGCGATCCAACCGGCATGCCAGGCACAGAGACACCGGCAACAGCCGGACGCTCGGCCAATAATCGCTTGATGTCGTCGGCCGGCACGTGACCCTCGACGATGTAGCCATCGATGAGAGCCGTGTGACATGACGTGAGGGGCCTTGGCACGCCGACCCTTCGCTTGACCGCCGTCATATCGGGTACGTCTGTGGACTTGACGTCGAAGCCGTTCTGCTCCAGGTGTGCGACCCACACCCCGCAGCAACCTCAAGTGGGCGACTTAAAGACTTCGACGACCGGTTTCTCACCGCGGTCCTGGGCAACGAGCGAGACGATCGCCACGCCGGAGCCACCAAGACACAGCGAGGCGACGAGAATGGTCAGACGCAGACGCATCATCCTCCTATTGTAGATCGAACGACGGCCCTGCTGAAACAGCGGAGAGTGCAACAACCCGTCACAGGTGCTCTATTGGAGCCTGCTTCTCATGGAGTACCGTCCGTCCTGGAACTCACCGCAGAGCTCGGCGACCAAGGTGTGCGTGATCGGCTCACCGCGAGCGTCGGACTCGAGATGGCGCTCGGCCACGTAGGTCGGCTGCTCGGCCCCGTCGACGAGCTCGTGATACCACGGCATGTGTTTCGGCGGACGAGATCGCGCCACCAGCTCGTACCACTCGTCGGTTCCCCGAAAGGTCGCATCGACATCGAAGACGACGCCCCGGTAGTCGAATTTCTTGTGATGGACGATCTGGCCCACGAAGAACTTGGCCGTGTGCTCTATGGGACCAGCATAGCTGAGTCAGACTTGAGAAACTCAAGGCAACGCGTTCCGACCCCCGTGATGGCTCACTTCTGAAGCAGGGTCGCTGCTGTGGCAGTGGTCGCACTCACGCAATAGTCCTGGGCTTCGCGACCCGTCTCCTAGTACCAGGGACTCGTCATGAAATCGTTGAAGACTCCCCGAGCCCTGTGGGCGAGCTCTTTGGCGGTCGGCTCGTCGAGCTTCTCCAGGTTTCTGACGCTGACGAGCGGTTTCCCCGGTGCGTGCCAGATGTCAATGATCTCCAGGGCCTCGGGAAACTCCTGTCCCAGGGCCCTTTCCAGCAGAATGACAAACTGCTCGGGCCGCTTCGAGGGACTGCTCGGATCAAGCTCGAAATCCAGACTGGGCAGCGTGTCCTGTTGCTTTGCCATGCGGAACCTCTGATCCTTGCTGGCCCTTGGGACAAGGACCGACTT
>JAKZVK010000587.1:0-2931 GCA_047516085.1 Bryobacterales bacterium | reverse complement strand
ATTGCGGATCGTGATGCTCGCCATGGTCATGTCTTCCTGAAGTTGTTCGAGCCCCAATGTACGTACCGATTAGAACGAAATCAAGCACACACTCGCGGATCACGCGTCTGGTCGACCCAGAAGAAACACGGCGCTCTACTTGGGGTCACCTCACGAAACGGAAAAAAGCGTACGCTAAGGCCGAGTGAGCGGCGGTAGGGGCCGGAAGTTGCCCTGTTCAACTTGCTTGTTCTGCTGCCAGCTGTAGTCTCCCGTGGTCGGAAAGGCGAGAAGCGAGGCGCGCTCGGCGGGCGTCAGTAAACTGCGACGAGGCATCGTCAGTCTTGCGTGCGCAGGTATTGATGGCCGAAGACCAGTTCGAGCCACCCACGAAGGGCGAGTGGTATCTGGGCGGAGACTATCAGCAGTACCTGACCAGCGATAACCCCGGCAACTTCGTCGGCTTCGACGTGGTTAGCCGCAAGGTGCTGTGGCGCGTCGTGAGTCCCGCGCCCTTCTGGGCGGGCGCCGTGGCGACATCGAGCGGGCTGGTGTTTACGGGCGACATGCGCGGCTACTTCATGGCGATCGACGCTCGCAGCGGCGAAGTGCTTTGGCAGTTCCAGACCGGCTCGGGCATCATTGACAGCCCCATTACCTACGAACTCGACGGGACGCAGTACGTGGCGGTGCCGTCGGGAGGCATCGGCGGCGACATGACCTTCTATTACACCGAGCCGAAGGCCGGCAATTTATGGGTGTTCGCGCTGGATGGCGGCCAGCCCGTACCTGAGCAGTCGGGGACGAACCTAACCAAGCTCGAAGGCGGCTTGCCGCGCGTCGGGGAGCCGGGTCATACGCTCGGTGGCCGGGTTTTGGCGGGATACGGCTTCCCACCCACCGAAGGCAGCGAACCGATCAAGACGGCGTCCCCGCCCGCCATGCCCACATCGGCCGAAGGGAAGGCTGCCAACCCTCTTCTAGGTAACCAGGAGGCGATCACCCAGGGCGAACGGATCTACCGCGGGCGCTGTGTAGGTTGCCACAAAGCGGGCGGGGGTGCGGGCCCGACTATATTCAAGACCAAGCTCGGCCCCGGCCGGTTCATCGAAACCGTGACGAATGGACGCCAAGGCACCAACATGGCTGCGTTCGGCCAACTGCTCTCGCGGGACGAGATCTGGCAGGTTCACGCCTATCTGATGTCTCGTGACTCGCTTTGAGTGGGCGGCCGCGGCGCTGCGTCAGTCAACCCTTCGGTCCGACCGGCGAAAACTCACGCAAGCGATGGACAACCGCGACGACCTTCTCAATCACGTAGTCGACTTCTTCTTCGGTGTTGAAGCGGCCGAGCCCAAACCGCAACGAGGCGTGGGCGAGGCCCTCGGGGACGCCCAACGCGCGCAAGACATGACTCGGTTCGGGCTCGGCAGTCGTGCAGGCTGAGCCACTCGACACGGCCACGTCGTCGAGCCCCATCAGCAGCGACTCGCCGTCGACTCCGGCGAAGCTCAGGTGCAGGTTGTTGGGTAAGCGTTGGTCGAGGCTGCCGTTAATCAGGACGTCGTCCAATGCGTTGACCAGCCCCTGCTTTAGGCGATCGCGCAGTGCGCCAAGGCGGTGTGCCTCGGTGTCCCTCTCGGCCGCCGCGACCTCGCCGGCTTTCCCCAGGCCGACAATGCCCGGTACGTTCAAGGTGCCCGAACGCATGCCGCGCTCGTGGCCGCCACCATCGATTTGCGCAGCGATCTCGACTCGCGGGTCGCGGCGACGCACGTACAACGCGCCGACGCCTTTGGGGCCGTAGATCTTGTGTCCGCTGATGGAGAGTAGGTCGATGTGGTCGGCCTCGACGTCGATCGGGACCTTGCCGAACGACTGGGCCGCGTCGATGTGGAGCAGGACGCCGTGGCGGCGCGCGATCGCGCCGACTTCGCGGATCGGTTGGATGACCCCGATCTCGTTGTTGGCGTGCAGCAAGGAGATGAGGAGGGTCTTGGGGGTGAGGGTCCTTTCGAGAGCCTCTTCGAGGGCTTGGAGGTCGAGCAGGCCGTCGAGTTTCACGGGCAGGAGCGATACGCGGAGACCGCGCCGCTCAAACTGCTTGACCGTATCGAGGACGGCTTTGTGCTCGGTTTGCCAGGTGATGATGTGGCCGCGATCGGCGTGGCGCTCGGCGACACCCTTGAGGGCTAGGTTGATCGACTCGGTCGCGCCGCTTGTGAAAACGAGCTCGCGCGTGCGTGCGCCGATGAGGTCGGCTACTTGGGCGCGTGCGGTCTCGACAGCCTCTTCGGCCTTCCAGCCGAACGCGTGATTGCGGCTGGCTGCGTTGCCGAAGTGCTCGGTGAAGTAGGGGAGCATGGCGTCCACCACGCGTGGGTCCACCGGGGTGGTGGCGTGGTGGTCCATGTAGATGGGGAGTTGCATGGGTGGCGACGAAGCGCGGAAGGAGTTGTTTTCAGCTTAGGAAAGGGGTACAACGCTGTCAATTCGTGGCTGGCGGGAACAGGTTGGGGCGTAGCGTGCCGAAGCCCGAGTTTCTGTAACTGCCCTGTTGGTTCTGGCACTATTTTGGCGGTAACTCGATTATGGCCGCATCTGAGACTCGCTGCAGGACCATGCGAATGGGCAGCTTAGACTTGCCGAAGAGGGCCTCCTTAGGTATTGGTTCGTCTGCTCCAAACCGTGAGCCACTCCAGTCAATCCGCCCTTCAAAAAGCGCATCTATTGAGTCCCGCATAATATCCAGTCACTCGAAGCAAAGAGAAGACTGTTTCCAGAAGGCCGTGATCAAACGCGGTTTGCGGCGCATGCGGCGGAGTGCCTTGCGGGCCCGCTCGTTCAGCTCGCCGTAGTCCTTCGGACAGACGTTCGGCAACTCGTGCTGCTTCCAGTAAGCCCAGATGTATTCCACCGGATTCAACTCCGGCGCATAGGGTGGCAAGTACT
>JAKZVK010000586.1:0-4228 GCA_047516085.1 Bryobacterales bacterium | reverse complement strand
GGTACATGTCGAGCCAAGAGATCTCTGTCTCCTCGCAGATCTGTTTCATGAGGCGCTGGGGCTTGAGGACGTAGTCCCGGTCGCGCTCGAGCAGGTCCGGCCGAAACTGCGGACCGTAGGGGAACATGACGACGGTGATGTTCCCACCCCGCTCGCGCATGGCGTCGCGCATGGCGCGCAGGTGTTCCCGGAACGACTCCCAGCGCTGCTCTTGCCACCCGACCGCGAAGTCGGGCTGGCCTTCCCACGGGAAGTCGTGCACGGGCGTTCGCCAGCGCAGGTAGATTCGCAACCGCAGGGCGAGGTAACTCCAACGCGGCAGCCACGCGAGCGGATCACCTTCTTCCGGCAGTAGGACGCGGCGGGCCTCCTCGGTGAAGAGCATGCCGCTCTTGGCGTTGAAATTGTGCAGAAAGCGGTGATTGTCGTTGAGGCAGTACTGCACAATCAGCAGGTCGGGGTCGAGCGCCAGCAGGTCGCTTTCGAAGAACATACGCTCCTGGTAGGTGGTATAGCCTGGGATCGCGGCATTGATGACTTCCGCGCGGCCCTCCAGGCGGTCGCCCACCTGCTTGACGAAGCCGTTGGAGGGCCAAGCTACCGAGTCGCCGATGACGATGATGCGCTCGAGGCCCGCTGGTTTCGTGGGCGAGACCTCGGCGTTCCGCATGCCCAAGGAGTTGATGCCTTCACGGGTCGGGTTCAGCCGGTAGCCCAACACCGGGTCCGGCAGGATGCGATGCTGAAGCTGCTCGTCGATGTAGGGTTTTCCGCCTGTAAGCAGCGTCGTCCACACGGCCTGCCAGCTTCCCTCGGCGCGGAAACGCAGGACAAGCTCGACTGCGGTAACGGCGAGGATGATGTTCAACAGAACCGTGATGACGGCAAAGGTCTTTCGTTTCATGGTGGTCCCGGAGTACAGCCTACGGGCCGGGATCGTTTCAAGCCATTTCGTCATCAAACCATTCGTCCGCGGGGTCGAAGGCGGGGATGGGGATGTTCACGATGCGCATGGTGCCGACGGCGCGGTGGCGGCAGCCCGGCTTGATGAAGATCGAGGTCATCGGCTTGACCGGTACGCGCTCGCCGTCTAATTCCATATGGCCTGCGCCCTCGAGCACCAAATAGATCTCGGTCATCTTCTTGTGATAGTGGACGCGGGAATCGGCACTGATATCGACGACGTGCAGCGTGGCTACCGAGTTGTCGTCGGTGGCGAAAGCCCGCCGCGCCGAGCCGCAGGGACAGGGAACGGCAGGAACTTCGTCCATGTGAGCGATCATGTAATTGGGCATGGCGTCTTCCAACGTATCACGAGCGTCCAAATCCGTACGCAAGCCTTATCCTGGGTTTCCGCCCCGGAGGGGCCGGGAGATAATAGCCCCCGGCTTCAGCCGGGGGTAAGGGCGATGATCTTCCTGAAGCCCTGAAAGGGGCGACACAGCTTTCTATAGACGCCCGCCCACGAACCCCGTGGCTCGGCCCGCACGGACACGGCATGACGTGCTTCTAGATTGTGAACGTCGCCGCAAGAGGGTCAATCTGTTCTTGCAACCTCCCGTCCCGGTAACCTAAGAGCAGCTCCGCTTGTGTTCGCCGCTTTCCGATGTCCCGCATTCACCGTTTTATCCTGCGCTTTCACCGTCCCTTCGGACGCTACTTCCGGGGCAAGCGCCTGCGGACGTTCTACCGGGCGTTCGGATTAGACCAGGACACCCGGCTCCTCGACGTGGGCGGCTACGCCTATTACTGGGATCTCCTCGACCGGCCCCCGCGGGTGACGATTCTCAATCTGCAACCGCCGGTCGAGGGGCGCGGCGGCTTCGATTGGGTGATCGGGGATGCGCGGCGGCTTCCGTTTCGGGACCGCGCCTTCGGGGTGGTCTTCTCCAACTCGCTTGTCGAGCACATCCTGGGCGACGCGGGCCGGCGCGCGTTTGCCGCGGAGGTGCGGCGTGTCGGGGAGCGTTTCTATGTGCAGACGCCGAATCGTTGGTTCCCGGTCGAGCCCCACGTGATGACGCCGCTGATTCACTTCTTGCCGAAGCGCGTGCAGCAAAAGATGGTGCGTAACTTCCCGGTTTGGGGGCTGCTGGGTAGGCCGTCGCAGGAGGAGGCGGTGGGCTTCCTGGGGCTGACGGAGCTGCTGGATCGCAAGGAGCTGGAGGGGCTGTTTCCTCGCGCGAGGATCTGGCGGGAGCGGTTTCTAGGGTTGACGAAATCTTGGATTGCAGTGTCGGAAGGCAATGACGGGTGATCGGGCGACGCCCAAGTATAATCGGTGGGTGATCGCCACGTGGGTGCGCTGGTCAGCCGCCATTACCCTGCTGCTCTGTGTCGGCGTTGCGGCCGAGCCAGCCAAACTCCGCCTCGAAGACATCTTCGCCGACCCCGGCCTCACCGGGCCCGCGCCGAAGCAGTTTCAGTGGAGCCCCGACGGCCGCACGCTGACCTACATCCTGCCGCGCGAAGACGGCGAAAGCCGTGACCTGTGGGCGGTGACGCCGGCGAGCGGTGAGAAGCGCGTGCTGGTGAGCCACAAGCAGCTCTCGCAACTCGCCCCTGCCGCCGACAAAGCCACCGGTGACGAACGCGAGCGCGAGCGGTTGCTGCGTTACTCGGTGGCGGCCTACCGCTGGTCGCCCGACTCGCAATCGATCCTGTTCACCAGCGGCGGACAACTCTATCTCTACGACGTGTCGGCCGGGAAGGCGCGTCCTATCGCCGAGGAGAAGAAGGGCGTTCGCGATCCGAAGTTCTCGCCCAACGGACGCTGGATTTCGTTCCTCCACGAGCACGACCTCTGGCTGGCGCCGGCGAGCGGCGGCGAAACCCGCCGATTGACTACCGGGGCTGACGGCGACCTTCTCCACGGCGACCTCGACTGGGTCTACCCGGAGGAGTTTGGCATTCGCTCGGGCTATGCGTGGTCGCCGGACTCGCGCCACCTGGCGTTCCTCGAGATCGACCAGAGTCCCGTGCCCGAGTATCCGATCACGTACCTGGCGCCCGTCAAGCATCGGCTGGACTTGCAGCGCTACCCCAAGCCCGGCGACCCGAATCCGCGCGTCCGCGTGGGCGTGATCAAGGCGCGTCCCGGCGGCGGCAAGAAGCCCCGCGTCATTTGGGTGCAGGGCGAAGCCGAATACACGCCGCGCTTTTCGTGGGCCGGGGACGAGTTGCTCGCGGTGCAGCGGCTCAACCGCGGACAGAACGAGACCGAGATTGTCTTCGCCGACGCCGTCGATGGCCGTGCCCGCAGCGTCTTGAAGGAGAAGTCCCCGCATTGGATCAACGTCACGGACGACCTGACGTTCCTCAAGGGCGCGAGCTTCAAGGGTTCGGGGGAGTTCCTGTGGACGTCGGAGCGCAGCGGCTTCCGTCACATCGAGGTCCGCGGCCACGACGGCAAGCGTAAGCGGACGTTGACGGGCGGCGAGTGGGAAGTCAAAGCCATCGAAGGCGTCGACGAGAAGGGCGGCTGGGTTTACTACACGGCGAATGAAGACAATCCGCTTGGCAGCGACCTCTACCGCATCAAGCTCGATGGGAGCGGCAAGGAGCGACTGACCCGCTTCGGCGGAAGCCACAGCGTCAAGCTGAATTCGACCGCGACAGCGTATAGCGATCAACACTCGGCGCTGGGTGTCGCGCCGCAATGGGAGGTTCGGCATCTGCCGTCCGACCGCACGACGGTGATTCACCGGGCGAAGCCGCTCGACGACTTCGGACTGGTCAAGCCCGAGTTGATCGAATGGACGACGGACGACAAAGCACTGGTGCGGGCCTTGATGCTGAAGCCGCGCGCTGTCGGTCAGGGCAGGGGCCAGGACACGGGCCAGGGCGACGGCCAGGGCAAGAAACACCCCGCGCTCATCTACGTCTACGGCGGACCGCGTGCGCCGACCATCCGGGACGCCTGGGGCGGCCGCGGCCGGTACCTGTTCCATCAGTATTTGGTGCAGAAGGGCTACGTCGTCTTCTACGTAGACGACCGCGCCTCGTCGCGGCTCGGGCATCGCTACGAAACGGCCCTGTCGCGCGACTACGGCCCCCTTGCGGCCAAGGATTACGAGTTCGCCGCCGCGAAGATCAAAGCGATGGACTTCGTCGATCCCGAGCGCGTGGCGGTGTGGGGCTGGAGCGGCGGCGGCTTCAGCACGTGCTTCATGCTTACCCACAGCAAGGCGTTCAAGCTCGGCATCGCCGTCGCGCCGGTGACGGATTG
>JAKZVK010000585.1:0-3183 GCA_047516085.1 Bryobacterales bacterium | reverse complement strand
CGTGATGATCATGAGCGGGTTGATCATCATGACCGGCACGCTCAACTTTCGCTTCATCCGCGCCGGCGGGATCGGCGAGAGCATCTTTCGGACCTTCACGGAGTTCATCCGCTACCCGATCACCGTCTATCCCAAGGTAATTCAGCTCCTGGTGACCATCGTGCCGTTCGCGTTCGTGAACTTCTATCCGGCGCACCTGTTCCTGGACCGCGGCGACGCTACCTTCGCGCCCGCCTTGCGCTACGGCGGCCCGCCGGTGGCGGTGGCGACGCTGGCGCTGGGCATCCTGCTGTGGAACGCAAGCATCAAGCGCTACCAGAGCACCGGCTCCTGACGGCCGGCATGAATCTCCCGCCACATCGGGCCGCCGACCGCGACCACCTGGCCGCGCATCCCCGGTTCCCGAGAGCGACCGATTACCACCCGGATTGGGTGTTCGGGAACAACATGGGTCCCGAACGCGCTATGGCTCATGGAGTGGCTAACCGACGCAGTGCCGCTCGAGCCGGACTCGCGCGTGCTGGACAGGTGGCGACGGAGAAGCACTTCGGCATCGAGTCCGACAGTGTGTTCGTCCAGGGCCTGCGAGAAGACGCCGACCGGCATCTGACCTCGTACGCGTCGTCGCCCAACGCGCCGAGTCCCATTGATCCCGACCCGCGTGGCCGGTTACCTCGAGTCCGTCACGTCCCCTGCGGAGGCACGCTACTTCGCCGTCGTATAGACGACGTCCAGCATGGATAGAAACCTGCCGGCTGCGCGGTGAGCCGCGACGTGATGTTGGCAACCGAATTCGAGTAGTACGGAACTTTGCCTTGATCGAGGACAACACGCGTGGCCTGGGAGGTGAGAGTCACGCCCGAGCCTCTACTTCTGTGCTCACAGAGCACGTCGATTCCCATCTGCCACAGAGAATCCGAGTCGGTACTGAAGGTAGCAACGCCGACGACCTCTTCGCGCTGCATCGCGACCGCTGCGACAGGGACATCGCGCCCCTGATGAGCTGCGCCAGAGGCAATTCGGGCATTGGGAAAGTACGAGTGGTCCACCGATTCGAGCAACTCTACACCCCCAATCTCGATCGTGTATCCCGCCGCGATATCACGCACGGGCCGCCAGTCCTTGCTGGATGTCACGTGGCAAAGCTGCGGCCCATTCAACCGGCAGGAGTAACCCCGCGCCCGCCTTGCTGACTCGCCGAGCAGCTCGATGCCAAACGTATCATCCGGCTAAACATTCCGGAATAGGCCGTTTACCCACGGTATCCACTTCCGAGTAGCAGACACGATTGCACCTGCGCCCATGGAAACGATAATCCAAGCTTTCTTCTCGCCGCGGAAAGCGCCTTCGCAGCGCACTGTCACTCCGATCCGGCACCAACTCCGTGACGTGCACGCCCATGCGCCGAAGATCTGCAGGCGAGCAGCAAGTCTCGGCCGCAAGGGTGGCAGCCACCGTGTCAGCGGCATGCCGTCTGGTTATTGTCATGTCGCCTGTGGGACGCCGTTGATTTCGATCTCGAGGAGCCGAGATGGTTCACGCTCCACGAACCAGTGACGAGTGTGTACCAACATCGTCTTCTGACCGGGAAACGGAAGCAGATCGATGGCACGGTCGATAGACGTCCAGCAATGCTCGCTGTGTTCCTCGTTCAATGTGACGGTGACCTCGGGTTCCACAAAAGCAACGAAGATTGGAGCGAGCCAGATGGAGTCCCTTCCAACCTCGTAGAACTGCTCGCACAGGTCAGCGGAATAGAGCCGGCTTGGGACCAGCCCGGTCTCCTCCCTCATCTCGCGCAGCGCAGCCTGCCATGCTGTTTCACCAGGCTCTATCTTTCCGGCTATTTGACACCACTCGCCAGCATTGATTTGAGTTCTTCGAAGCAACAGAACCTCGTGATCCCTCGTGGTCTCGCGTATTGCCACGACCGCTACGCCTCTCATTTAGGGCAAACCTCCTGAGCCAACCGATCATGCACTGGTCCAGCGTTAAAGCATCTTTCGGAAATATGTAGCCGAGTCTTCGTAACCCAAAGCCCCGTAGAACCCGGCGGCGCGTCGCGTCGATAGGGCGACGAGCCTCGCGCCACGACTGGCTGGCCACTGCTCGAACTCCGTCATTAATGCACGCCCCACACCCGCCTTTCTGCGGGGCGAGATCACCATTATCTCTTCAACCCATGCGACCTTGCCATTCGCGAAGAAGGTGGTGTGTTCGAAGCCGAGGCAATAGCCGATAGCTTCGTCGTTCTCCACGGCCACCAGAAGCACTGCGTGATCATCAAGCAGGATCTGTTGAAACGACGCCCAAAACGGGCGTTCTTCCACATCAAACGAGATGGCGAGATCCGTTGCGAGATTGAATATCGCATCAACGTCTGCAGGCGTGGCTTTTCTGATCCGCATCGCGGCGTCCTCTTCCTTCCTGACCTCCGCTCCATGCTCGACGTCCTACCATGCGGAGCCACCGGTTACAACTCGTCTACCGGATGTGTCTGACGTTTACCATACGAAAGAACCATCTTGCCGAAGCCGCGAGATCCGTCTGGTATAGTGCGCCCGTGTCTTCCCCGGGTCGTTTCTACACGCGGCGCAACTCCTGGTACGCGCGGCTGCTCGTTCGTACGCCGGCCGGGTTTCTGCTCGTGTTCGGAGGATCGCCGACTGCGGGTGGGTGATCGCCACGCGTGTCGAGCTGACGTAGTACGAGACGTTTTCGGTGGAGCGCCGTGACTCGATGCTCGTCGGATCCGCTCGACGTTCCCTGCTGCAGGCGATCGGCGTAGGCGGTGGGAGCGTGGCTTCACGCGCACCAGTCGATCCGGCGCTGGCGGGAGACAAAGGCCCTGCAGCTCGAGCGCCGCGAACTGGCTGCCCTGGGGCGCGAATACGAGAACCGGCGCAGCACGCAATGAGCGCCGCTCATTTCTATCACTGGGGCACGGAGGCGCTCGGCCGCGCGGTCGACCAGCTCGCGAGGGGGGCGGTGCTCTACTTCATCGGCGCGCTCCTGATCTTCGGCGGTTTCCTGACCGCAGGGGCACTGCTGGCCTTCGTGCGGTACGATCTCGATTTCGCCGATGCGATCCAGGAGCTGCGGGGGAGCGACGTGAGTGTCCAGGGCTCGCACGCGCCGATCCGGCGTGCCCTGGATCCGGGCGCCGATCTGCCGTCGCGAAGC
>JAKZVK010000584.1:0-4465 GCA_047516085.1 Bryobacterales bacterium | reverse complement strand
GCATCCAACCGGAGAGTCGGAAAACATGACCAAAGCGGATCTCATCGAGGAAGTGTCGAGGGTTGTTGAAGTTACGCGCAAAGAGTCTGAGGTGATCGTGGAAACGATTCTCGACAGCGTGGTCAAATCTCTCCGGGAAGGCGAGAAAGTCGAGATCCGCGGATTTGGCAGCTTCCGTACCCGTGAGCGGCGCGGCCGGGTGGGGCGGAACCCGAAGTCGGGAGAACGCGTGATCGTTCCCCCCAAGACCATTCCCTACTTCAAGCCCAGCAAAGAGTTAAGAGACGTCGTCAACGGCCGGCCCGAGGCAGGCGGCGAGACGGCCGGCGCCGAGCCGGCCAGTGCCGAGACAGCCGGCTACGAGCCGTTACCGGGTTCTGATTTCTGAGCCGCGGCTCCAACGAGGCTGCTGCGGCCGGCGTCCCTGCAAGCGCTCCCTCAACGTGCAACCCCGATGGACTACCTTTGGAGCCCGTGGCGCTACCAATACATCAAAGAAGGTACCGGCTCGAAGGGGTGCATCTTCTGTGACATCGGCGCCTCGTCCGAAGACGAGACCAACTACGTCGTCCATCGCGGCACCAGCAACTTCGTTGTGCTGAACCGCTATCCCTACACGAGCGGACACGCGATGGTGGTTCCCTACGGGCACCTGGCGACTCTGGAGGAGGCCCCTGCCGAAGCAGCGGAAGAGATGATGCGACTGACGCAGCGCGTGGAAGGGGCCCTGCGCCGGATCTACCACCCCGGCGGAGTCAACATCGGCATGAATGTCGGGGAGGCCGCAGGCGCGGGCGTGGCCGGGCACATCCACATGCACGTGCTGCCGCGCTGGGTGGCCGACTCGAACTTCATCACGGTGGTGGGGGAGACGCGCGTACTCCCGGAAGACTTAGCCGAAACCTGGCGTCGCCTCCGGGCAGAATTCGCCGAGTAGGAGCGGCTCCCCACGGCCGCCCGATCTGTCGCATTTGGCGGCGCGGCACCCGCCCCCCAGTACCTACCTTGAGAGGCTACCGGCCCGTCGCTTCCGAGGCGCGGATGGGAATCCGCGCTCCCCTCGAACCGCCACGAAACTCCCACGCCGAACACCACCTCAGCCGAACCCGGGCCGCCATCTTCCCCCTACCCAGACACCGGGCGTCAACCCTACGAAACCGCCGCCGGCCGCCGACTCCCCGCCACCGCCCGCCGCTTCCTACCCCGCGCCTTAGCCGCCAGTTTCGCCGTCTTGGGTTTCTCGAGTACCAGCTCAATCACCTGCTCGATGCTGTTGGCGTAGTGGATCTTGAGGCTCCCGAGCTGTTCGGACTTGAGGTCTTCCCGGACCTGGACCTCGTTCTCGCGCGGCATTACGACATCGGTAACACCGGCGCGTTTGGCTGCCAACACCTTCTCCTTGATCCCACCGACGGGTAGAACCAGGCCGCTCAGCGTGGTTTCACCGGTCATAGCCAACCGCGGCTTCACCCGCCGGCCGGTAATGAGCGATACCAACGCCGTGACGGCGGTGACGCCGGCCGAGGGACCGTCCTTCGGAATCGCCCCGGCGGGGACATGCAGGTGCAGATCGTGCTCCTTGAAGAAATTCGCATCGATCTTGAGCCGGTGGGCGTGCGCGCGGACCCAGCTCAGCGCAGCCTGCATCGACTCTTGCATGACTTTGCCGAGGTGGCCAGTCAGCATCAAGCCCTTGCCCGCGCCGGGCATCATGGTGGCCTCGATGAAGAGCGTGTCGCCGCCGGAGGGCGTCCAAGCAAGGCCCACGGCGACCCCCGGATTGCGGGTACGGTCGGCGATTTCAGCCTCGGCGCGGAACCTCGGCGCTCCCAGCATCTCTTCCACGACTTGCGGCGAGACCGAGAGCGTCAGGCGGGGCTTCTTTGCCCGCTTTTTCTTCGCCGCCGCGGATCGCTGCTCGGCCATGCGGCGCGCTTGTTTGCGGCAGATCGTGCCGATCTCGCGTTCGAGATTACGAACGCCGGCCTCCCGCGTGTAGCGGTGGATGATGTGGCCGACGGCGTCGTCGCGGAATCGAATGTAGCTCTTCTTGAGTCCGTTTTGCTCGATCTGGCGCGGGATTAAATAGTTGACTGCGATCTGCTTCTTCTCGAACTCGGTGTAACCCTGCAGCTCGAGCACTTCCATGCGGTCGCGCAAAGCGTCGGGCACCGGGTCCATTATGTTGGCGGTCGTTACGAAGAGCACCTTCGAGAGGTCGAACGGCACGTCGAGATAGTGGTCGCGGAACGTGTTGTTCTGCTCCGGGTCGAGCACTTCGAGCAACGCCGACGAGGGATCGCCCCGGAAGTCGCGTCCTAACTTGTCGACCTCGTCGAGCATGAAGACCGGATCCCTGGTCCCGGCGCGGCGGATGCCCTGGATGATCTGCCCCGGTAGGGCGCCGATGTACGTCCGGCGATGGCCGCGGATTTCCGCCTCGTCGTGCACGCCTCCGAGCGAGATGCGGACGAACTCGCGGCCCAGCGCGCGCGCGATCGAACGGCCCAGCGAGGTTTTCCCAACACCGGGAGGCCCAACGAAGCACAGGATCGGCCCCTTCAGCGTCGGCTTCAACTGCAACACGGCGAGGTAGTCGAGAATGCGCTCCTTCACCTTTTCCAGGTCGAAATGATCTTCGTCGAGCACCTGATGGGCTTTGACGATGTCCACCTCCGCACCCGACGTCTTCGCCCACGGCAGCAGTACGAGCCAGTCGAGATACGTGCGCGTAACGGTGTAGTCAGCCGCGGCGGGCGACATGCGCGAGAGACGCTGCAACTCGCGTAGGGCCTCTTTCTTGACCTCCTCGGGCATGCCCGCTTCGTTGATCTTCCGGCGCAGCTCCTCGACTTCGGCCTCTTCCTCGCCCTCGCCCAACTCCTTTTGGATCGCCTTCATCTGCTCGCGCAAATAGAACTCGCGCTGCGACTCGGAAAGCTGGTCCTGCACCTGGCTTTGGATCTTGTTGCGAAGCTGCAACACCTCTCGCTCTTTACCGAGGAAGCGGACGGTATTCTCCAGGCGCACGCGCACGTCGAGCGTTTCGAGCACGCTCTGCTTCTCCGACGACGACAGGCCCGGCAACGTCGCCCCAATGAAGTCGGCCACCCGGCCGGGATCCTCGATATTGGCAAGGATGGTCTGCACGTCTTCCGACAGCGCCGGCGACAGCTCGACGACATCGTGAAACATGCTTGTGGCGTTCTGGCGCAGCGCTTCCATCTCCGGGTTGGGCTCGTGCTCGACCTCGACCAGACGCTCGTAGCGGATGCGGTGGTAGGGCTGGGTGGCGACGAATTCGCTCACGCGGATGCGGTCGATCCCCTCGCAGAAAATCAGCAGGCTGTTGTTGGGCATGCGGACGGCTTTGTGGATGATCGCCAGCACCCCCAACTCGTAGAGATCGTCCGGTTCCGGCGAGTCAATGCGCGGGTCGCGCTGGGTGACGACCGCCAGAGTCTTGTTCTCCCCGAGAGAGTTGACGAGCGAGATGGAGCTTTCGCGCCCGATGTTGAGCGGCATGACGGCGTGAGGAAACAGCACCGTGTCCCGCACCGGAAGCAGCGGCAGCTCTTCGGGAAACTCCAGCTCTTCGGTCTCGTTCGTGTCGAGTGATTGTTGGGCCATAGGTTTCCGTTTCAGCGGTTACGGCTTGCCGACAGTTGTTAGACGCATCCGCGCCGCGATGCGATGCAACCTGGGACGCAACCTAGACAGCCTGGGGGTAGCAACCCAACACGGCCAGCAGATCCGTCATTTCGCCAAGATGCGACATGGCGTTGCGGCAGTTGGGCTCCTCGGGCGACCCCAGGAAGTCCAGGTAGAATAGGTACTCGAACGGCTTGCCGCGCAAAGGCCGGGACTCGATCTTGGCCAAACTGATGTCCCGCAACGCGAAGGCGCTCATGCAACGAAACAGAGCGGCGGGCTGGTTCGGCGTGGAGAAGACGATCGAGGTCTTCAGCACCTGCCCCTTCTTCGGGTGGAGCTTCCGCGCCTTTCGGCGCAGCAGGAAGAAGCGCGTGTAGTTGCGGCGGTCGTCTTCGATCGAGCGCAGCAGAATCTTGGCGTCGTAGTGCTTCGCCGCCGCGGCCGATGCAATCGCGCCCAGCGAAGAATCGGCCCCGTTCATGACCCGTTTGACGCTGCCGGCGGTGTCGTAATAAGTGTCCGAGCGAATATCGGGATGATTACGGAAGAAATCGAGACACTGCCGTAGCGCGACGGGATGCGAAATGACTCTTTTGAGTTGCGAGATCGTCGAGCCGGGCCGGCCGATCAGGTTGTGAACGATGCGCACGTTGGCCTCGGCCACGATCGGGAGCTTGTAGTTCAACAGATGATCGTAGTTCTCGTGGACCGAGCCCGCCAGCGTATTCTCAATCGGTACGACGGCGCAGGCGGCTTCTTCGGACTGCAGCGAGAGAAACACCTGTTCAAAGCGCTCCTTGGGCAGGAACGA
>JAKZVK010000583.1:0-2928 GCA_047516085.1 Bryobacterales bacterium | reverse complement strand
AAACTGCGTGCGAATCAAGTGCGACAGCGCCAAGGCGACCTGCTTGGCCGGCGTGAAGCGGTCTTCTCCGTAGAGGATCATGCTGTGGCTGCAGTCGAGCATTAGCACGGTGGCGCAGGAGCTGTGATATTCGGATTGCCGCACCATCAAGTCGCGGTACTCGAGCCGGAGCGGCCCGTCGAGTCCGTCGCGCTTGACGGCGTTGAAGAGTGTCTCGCTGATATCGAGGTTGAGCGTGTCGCCGAACTCGTAGGGCTTTGACGAGCCGGAGGTCTCGACACCGGTCGCCATCTCGCGTGTATCGTGGCGGCCGAAGCTCGACTTGCCCAGCGAGCCCATCAGGTCCTTCAACGTCTTGTAGCCGAGAAAGTCGAGGCTCTTGTCGGTCAGCTCGAAGCGCGCGTTCTGTAACGAGCCGTCGCCGCCGACGCCGCCCGGCGGGATCTCGCCCGTCCGGCCTTGGTCGGAGGCGTTGGGGTCGCTGACGGTCACATACCCCTCGTTGCCGAGTTTCTCGGCCAGCCTGTTGGCGAGTTGGTCGATCTGCTCGGCGGACATTTGATCGAGCCGGTCGATCATCTGCTCGAGGTTCTCTTCGCTGAAGAGGTCGCCCTGCTCGAGGGCCTGGCGAATCGCCTCTTTCAGCTCGTCAAGCGATTGCTCGCCGAGTTCGGAGAACCGGTAGCCCAGCTCGTCGAAGCCGCTGCGCAGGAAGTAGTCCGAGAGGGCCCGCAGTAGATCTTCGGCGCTGATGCCGAAATCGTCGCCGGTGTAGCGCGAATACTTGACGAATTTCATGGTTGGCGAGCGAGTGAGGTCTGCGACCTCAAACCGGCAAGTCCCCGCTGGTGTGGCGTAAGGCTCCAGCTGCAGCCTTGCCGAGAACCGATTCCTCGGTTCTCAGGCCCGCAGGTCATAGCGGCTGCTCGGTCGTTTGCCATCCTGAGTCCCGACGAATCGAGACTCGGCAAGGCTGGAGCCTTACGCCACATGCCAGCCCGATACTGCTGCGAAACATTGCACGCTTGTTCAGGTGACGCTCCGGTCAGACAACTAGTTGAACGACGTTTCCGCCGGTCGCATCGGAAAGTCCGGGTGCTCGGGCGTGCGCTTCTTCTTTGGGTCCGCCACGTAGCCCAATTCTTCGTCGCGGCTGATCCACCGGTGCGCATAGAGGCCCTCGAGCAGGAACTCCGCGGCCGACGCGCGCGCCTCTTTGGCGTTCGCGTGCTGTGTCACCGCCGCCCGGGCCAACTCGAGCAAGCCCTGAATCCCTTCGATCTGTTTCAAGACCTCTTTGGCGGGCTCGGTATCGCTGAGTTTGAGACTGCCGCCCAGGTCGAACCATTGCACGATGCGCGAAACATCTGCGCCGCCGAAGTACTCGTCGAACACTTGCGCCACGGCGGTGCGAATCAGATCGTGCGCCACCCGGTCAGCGCCGCGCAACTCGCCCTCGTACTCCAACTCGAACTTGCCCGTGATCGACGGCAGCGAGGCTTGAATATCGCCCACGCGCGGAACGATCAGCTTCTCCTTCGCGGTGAAGGCTCGCCGCTCGGCGTTGGAGATGACATTCTCCATGCAGGAGATCGGCAGCCGCTGCGAGACGCCGGAGCGCTTGTCGATCTTCTTGTCGTCGCGCGCCACAAACGCGATGGTCTCGACGATTCTTTCGATGTAGCTGGGTAGGTACAGGTTGTCGGCCTTGCCATCGCGCTCGCGCCAGGTTTCCTGTTGCGTGATCTCGATGGCGTCGTCGAGCGTCAGCGGATAGTGCGTACGGATCTCGCTGCCGATGCGGTCTTTGAGCGGCGTGATGATCTTGCCGCGGGCGGTATAGTCCTCGGGATTCGCGGTGAAGACCAGCAGCACGTCGAGCGGCAGGCGGATCGGATAGCCTTTGATCTGAACGTCGCCCTCTTGCATGATGTTGAACAACCCGACCTGGATCTTGCTCATCAAATCGGGCAACTCGTTGAGGGCGAAGATGCCCCGATTGGCGCGCGGCAGCAGGCCGAAGTGGATGGTCAACTCATTGGAGAGGTCGTGCGCCCCTCGGGCCGCTTTGATTGGGTCAACGTCGCCGATCATGTCGGCGATGGTAACGTCCGGCGTGGCCAGCTTCTCGACGTAGCGCTCCTCGGGGGAGCGGTAGGCGATGGCCGTGTCGTCGCCCTGCTCGGCGACGATGGTTCTCCCGGCGCGGGAGAGCGGCGCGTAGGGGTTGTCGTGAATCTCGGCTCCCTCGATGCACGGCAACGCGGGGTCGAGCAAACTACTCAGTTGGCGTAGGATGCGGCTCTTCGCCTGGCCCCGCAAGCCCAGCAGGATGAAGTTGTGCCGCGACAAAAGCGCGTTGACGATCTGAGGCGTGACGGTGTCGTCGAAGCCGATGATGCCGGGGAAGATCGTCCCACCTTTCTTGAGTCGCGCGATCAGGTTCTCGCGGATCTCGTCCTTGACGGAGCGGTCGCGGACGCGCGCCTCGGTGAAGTTCCGGCTGCGGCGCAGCTCGCCGAGAGTCTTGGGCAGGCGTGACGAAGCAGGCATGTGCGGGAAGCGAACCCTCGTGGACGATGCACACCGTTCCCCTAGGGCTCGATGCCGTCAGGATAGCACTTGCACCGGACGGCAGGGCGGTTTCAGGTAGTTTGTCCGTGTTAGAAACTTCGCCATTCTGGAGATGCGAATCGGTGGTCGAGAATGGCTGAAGCCGCCACGGATAAGGAAGCTCAAAGCGCCCTCCGGCGAAGAGGGCCGCAGGGGCAACCGGCCGTAAAACGACTGCGCCAGTGTGCCCAGCATGGGCTGTTTCTTGTGAGTTGCAACGTACTCACCGGAACCGATGGAGGTAACCGTAGGGAACCGCAAGGTGGAAGTCGTGGGGCGCAAGTCGCGCGGCCAAGCTGAAGGAAGCGGGGAACA
>JAKZVK010000582.1:0-16641 GCA_047516085.1 Bryobacterales bacterium | reverse complement strand
GGATCTGTTGCAGGTTCAACTTGCTGGCGTTTTGCACGTGGACGGTCAATCCCCAGCATGCCCACTCCCCGACCCTTTAGGCTCATCTTGTGTGAGAAACAAACTCCTCGTTCAGGCTCATCTTGCATGAGACAAGACTCGGCCTTGACGATCGTTCGCAATAGTGCGAACATAAAGAAGGTGCCTCAGACCGAGGTTGTCTTCTTCGAGGAGGACGATGGTACCGTCCCTTTGCTCGACTGGCTGGGGAAGCTGCCCGTGAAAGCGCGCGACAAGTGCTTGGCACGACTGGTGCGCTTGGAGCAACTGGGCCACGACCTGCGTCGTCCTGAAGCGGATTATCTTGAGGCCGGGATCTACGAGCTACGAGAGACCCATCGGGGTGTGCACTACCGGATGCTCTACTTCTTTTCCGATCGAGCCTGTGTCGTTGTGTCGCACGGCATCGTAAAGGAGCGTCGCGTTTCGGCCAGGGAAATCGGCCGGGCGACCGAGAGGCACAGGCGATTCGAGGCCGACCCCGAGGGTCACACGTTTCGCCCCAGGGCTGACGCATGATAACTGGCAGGAAATTCGAATCGCCGGCGATCCAGCACGTCTACGACCGTCATGTGGGTCGGGATCCCGAGCGTGTTCGATCATTCGAAGATGAGTTGGTCAACGCCGAGATCGCGCAACGGATTCACGATCTCCGGGTACAGACGGGGCTGAGCCAGCGGGAGTTGGCGAAGCGGGTGGGCACAGCGGCATCGGTCATCTGCCGCCTGGAGAACGCGGATTATCAAGGCCACTCGGTGTCGATGTTACGCCGCATCGCCGCGGCCGTCGGGAAGCGGCTCGATGTGCGGTTTGTAGAGCAAGAGCCGGAACCACGGTCGGCGTGAACGATTTTCTTGGTATCGCTTTCGAGCAAGTCAGCGCTGCAACCTCCATCCCATGGGTTCCGACATCGGCGTATCGGAAAGGCCGTTGCTTCGCACTGCTAACGACGCCAGACGAGTGTCGCCTACAATGACGGCGATGGTGACGCGGGTGAAGAGCGAAACGCGGGTCAGCCGCTACGACATCGCGCGCTCCTACGACTGGAACTACGAGCACGCGCCGGGGCCGGACGATCTGGAAGACTTGCCGGCGCCACTGCACGTGCCCGGCGAGTGGAACTTCTGCGGCATCCCAGTTGGGTCGCCGTTGGGCGTGCCGGCAGGCCCGCTGCTCAACAGCGGCTGGATCCTCTGCTACGCACGGTTGGGGTTCGACGTTCTCACTTACAAGACGGTGCGGTCGCGCTACCGCGCGTCCTACGAGGCACCGAACCTATTGCCGGTGACGGTGCGACGGCTCGCGGGCGAGGGCGGGGAAGTCCCGGAGGCTTTGGGCGCGACCGCCTACGATACCTGGGCCATCTCGTTCGGGATGCCGTCGAAAGCGCCCGACGAGTGGCGTGCCGATGTCGAGACCGCTCGGCGTGGATTGGGATCGAAGCAGGTGCTGTCAGTTTCGGTGGTTGCGTCACCCGAAGACGGTTGGACGATGACGCAAGTGGCCGACGACTTCGCGCAATGCGCGGCGTGGGCCGTCGACGCCGGCGCGCAAGTCGTCGAGGCTAACCTTTCCTGTCCCAACGTCTGCACGAAGGAGGCGGACTTATATCTCGCAGCCGAGGCGGCGGCTGAGATCGCGTCGACGGTTCGTGCGCGCGTGGACCGCACGCCGCTGGTGTTGAAGATCGGCCTGTTCCAGACTCCTGAGCAGGCCGAAGCCTTGGTTCGCGCTGTTAGTCCCTACGCCGACGCACTCAGCTCCACGAACTCGATCACCGCGCGGGTGCGCGGAGCCGACGGAGAGCCGCTTTTCGGCGGCCTACGGCGCGGCGTCGGCGGGGCAGCGATTGGCAAGCGATGCAACGAGGAGTTGGCGATGCTGTCGCGGACCATCCGCCAGGCCGGGTCGGACTTGTTACTGGTAGGAGTTGGGGGCGTAATGACGGCCGACGACGTGCGGGAGCGGCTGGCTGCCGGCGCTCACAACGTTCATCTCGCTACGGCGCCGATGATCGATCCGCTGGTGGGGTTGCGGATTCGCGAGCAGTTCGCGGGCTGATGAGTCCTTTACTCGCCAGGACTTGTAGCTAGGTGAGGGGCGTGTTCACGTACGAAGTCGCTCACATCAGGGCGATGGTAGCGTCTAAGCCCCATTGAACCGAGAGCGTGTTGGGTGTCGCGCGCGATGCTGTTAGAGATGCAGGCGCTCGGCACCTTGTGGCCTTTCCTACGCGCCTTTCAGGGCTTCCGGTGAATCTGGTATCGGTAACCCACGGTTCCGCCTGACGGCTCCACCGTGGGCTATTCTCCTTTCGTCCGCTTTGCGGACTCACGACCTCTTTCGTCTGGTAGAGCGGGGTCAGAGTGCGGTTTTTCGTCAAACGCATCCGATAACACCACGTGCCGGGCACGTAGGCAGCGAGACGGGCGTTGAGACGCTCATTTGCACAAGTCAGCGGCATGCTTGACCATACACCACGCGTTTCTCGGAGCCGAGCCATCCGCCTCTTCGGTTACCTTGAGCGCTTGCTGTGCTCGTAGAGCAACGCACCCTTCTCGTCGTAGAAGCGGAACTCGGCGACGGCCTGTTCCCCATCAGGCTTGACCGAGATGATCAGAAAGCCCCCGCTAGGCTCGGTGCTGTGGTAGGGCTGCTTGATCTTTCCCTCCGGGTCGGTCGTGTCAGCGTCACCCGGAAAACTCCCGATAATGGCGTTCGCGTCCACCAGTGCGCCGCTTGAGAACTCCTCATACCCATCCGGGCGAATAGAACGGTACTGCCAGTGGCGGTCGCCGCACGTGATGAAAAACTCATCCGGCGAGATGCCATTGTCGGCGAGCCAGACGAAGAACTCCTCGCCCTCGTGACTGTAGCCGTTGATGTCGCTGTGGTTGTCGCGCTTGGCGGCCGAATCCGGACCGATCATCGGAGTCGCCGAGATCAGCAGCTTGAATGTCGCGTCGCTTTCCTTGAGCGTGCGCTTGAGCCAGGCCTTCTGCTCGGCGCCCCAGATGGTCTTGAACGGTCCGTCGTTCTGGTCGAGCGGGCTGCGGTAGTCGCGCCCTTCGACGATCCAGATCTGCAGGTCGCGGCTGACGCGGTGCGTGCGGTAGGTCACCGGGTCTTTGGCTTCCGGATCGACCACCGGCAATTGCTCTCGAAACACACGCAAGCCCAGCTCGTGCGAGGGGGCGAAGCCCGACCCGGATTCGCCCTCGAACAAGTTGGTCTTCGGATAGTAGTCGAGCTGCTTCGACTGGCGGATACGCACCGGGTTGACGGCGTCGGAATCGTCGAAGCGGTGGTCATGGTCGTCCTTGAGCCAGTAGGTGGCGACGTTGCGGAACAGGTCGAGAAAGCGCGGCTGCGAATATTGCTCGTGGTGCTTCTTGCGCATCTCGTGCTGTGTTTGCGCGCGGCCGCGATGCCCCGGGGCGTCGTAGTAGACGTTGTCGCCGGTGGCGACGAAGAAGTCCGGCTGCAGATCGAGAATCGACTTCAACGCCGGATAGCCGAGGTGCTTGTCCGGCCCCTGGTAGGTCTCCTTACGCGGGCCGCCGGTGTGGTGGAAAGCCGAGTAGTTCATGCCGGTCACGATGGTGAAGCTGTAGGGCTCGGCCGTGGACGCGCCCCCGAGCGTGCGGAAGCTGGCGGTCGCGGACGTGCGCAGATTGCCCTTGTCGGGGCCGTAATGGAGCCGATAGTGGTATCGCGTGGCGGGCGCGAGGTTGGTTACTTTGATCTTAACGATGAAGTCGGTGAAGGGCGTGGTCTCCATCCAATCGAGCTTGCGGGCGTCGCGGAACTCGGGGTTAGCGGCGATCTCGAAGTAGGCCCACCCTTCGATGCCGCGAACCCCTTCCCAATGCGGGTCCTGGAAGGGGTCGCTGTCGGTCAACCGCCCTTGCAGGATCGCCGACGTCTCACCCACCTCGCCCGCCATGATGCCTTGGCGCAGGTTGATCGGGAAGTCGGGCTGCTGGGCGAGTAGGGGGAGGGCTGATACCAGGACGAGCGAAAGGAGTTGGGTCATGATTGGCAGTTGTGCTTTCAGCACCGCCGACCATGATAGCCGAGTAGCAACCAGGCCACCAGGAGCGCCCGCGGGGTGTTCTACTCAGGCAGAGACGCTCTCGGGTTCGAAGCTGATCTTGAGACGCGTTCTTGTCGCCTTGGCGAAACGTTCGAGAGTACGGGCCGATGGGTAGACCCGGACGCCCTCCAGCCGGGCAATGGCTGATTGCGTTGTTTTCATTCGGGCGGCAAGTTGCTGCTGGGTGAGGCCGGCACGGACGCGTGCGCCAATCAGCGCCCGGACCAGGTCGAACTCCGTTTCTTGCGCGGCGTACTCCTTGCGATAGTCCGCGTCCTTCATCCACTTCTGGTGCAAGTTCCTTACCTTGGTCATTCCGACACCTCCTTCGTTCGATCGAGAGCGAGCCTGATTTCGCGGGTGGGGATCTTCTGGGACTTCTTCATGAACACTCGAACCACGACGATACGCCGGCCTGCGGCCGTTACGTAGAGCGCTCGTGCGATACCGTCTCGCCCGGTTAACCGCATCTCCCACAACGCCCCACGCACATGCCTCACCTGAGGTTCGCGCATGTTCTCGAGGCCGAAGTCCTCAATCAGAAACGAGATATGGGCGAACTTTGCGAGCATGTCAGCAGGCAGAGCCTCGAGTTCCTCGTCGACAGTGGCGTTGAGAGTTTCGACAGTCCATGACATCGCACTCGGGGTGAGTATAGCATATACGCTATAATCACCGCCAAGGCACGTTCCCCGGTGTGATCCGCGTAGTTGTGTGGGGACGGCGGATTGGGATACTACGCTTGCGGCCCCGACACCATTTCAAGGACTTGCCCGCCGTCTACGCCAGCAGTGGCCGCACCACCTCGCCATGCACATCCGTCAACCGGAAATCCCGGCCGGCGTAGCGGTAGGTGAGCTTCTTATGGTCGAGGCCCAACTGATGCAGGATCGTCGCGTGCAGGTCGTGGAAGTGGACCTTGTTCTCGACGCTGTAGTAGCCGTACTCGTCGGTGCGGCCGTACACTAGGCCGGGCTTCATGCCCCCGCCGGCTAGCCACATTGTGAAGCCGTGGGGGTTGTGGTCGCGACCGTCTTCATTTTCGGCGGTCGGCGTCCGCCCGAACTCGCCGCCCCAGATCACCAGCGTCTCATCCAGCAAGCCGCGCCCCTTGAGGTCTTGGATCAAACCGGCGATGGGCTTGTCGACCCTGCCCGCCATCTTGATCATGTTCTTCTTGAGCTTGCTATGGTGGTCCCAGCCGTTGCTGTTGCACTGCACGAACCGCACGCCGCGCTCGCTGAATCGCCGCGCCATCAGGCACTGCCGCCCGAAGTCTTCGGTCGCGGGATCATCGAGCCCGTAGAGGCGGCGCGTGGCGCCAGTTTCCGTACTGATGTCCTGAACCTCGGGCGCTTCGGTCTGCATGCGGAAAGCCAGCTCGAACGTGGCGATGCGGCTTTCCAACTCACTCTCGGGGCCAATCCGTTCGAGATGGCGCTCGGACACTTCCCGTAACATCGCCAGCTCGCGCCGCTGCCGTTCCGCCCGCACCATCCCGTCGCCGATGAACGGGAACACGGCCTCCTTCGCTTTCACGTTGTCGTAGCCCAGCGGCGTCCCTTGATGCGCGGCGGGCAGGAAGGCGGAGCCGTAGTTGTTCGAGCCTCCTTCGGCCAGTGCCTGGCACATGGTAATGTAGCCCGGCAGGTTCTGGTTCTCGGAGCCGAGGCCGTAGGTGAGCCATGAGCCCATCGCCGGCCGGATGAATGTGTCGCTGCCGGTGTGCCACTCGAGCACCGCCCCGCCATGCCGCGGGTTCGAGCAATGCATCGAGCGGATGATGGTCAGGTCGTCGACGATGCCCGCAATATTCGGAAACAGTTCGCTGACCCAGGCACCGCTTTGCCCGTGCTGCTTGAACTCGAACGGCGAGCCAATCAGATTGCCGCCGCGCCGCGGGAACGAGATGACTCTCGGTTTCGCGAATGGCAACGGCTTGCCGGTGTCGCGATTGAGGACCGGCTTGGGGTCGAACGTGTCGATGTGCGACGGCCCGCCGAACATGAACAGCATGATCACGCGCTTGGCGCGGGGTGCGAAGTGCGGTGGATGAACGGCCAGGGGGTTGGTAGTTGCCCCGAAGGATCTGTCCGCCAGCAACGCCGACAGCGCCAGTGAGCCAAACCCGGCGCCCATCTGTTGAAGCAGGGCGCGGCGGGAAAGAGCCGGCGGTTGATCGAGGACGTTCATGGCCTATAAGTTCAGACTACTTTCCGCCGCCGCAGAAAGGGTAAGAGCCGTGCTGTTGAGAAAATCCGAGCCCGGAGCGCCAGTGACGGGTGCGCTCCTGCTATGCCGCCGGCGAGGGATTTAGCCCTCACTTGCGTTCGGGGCTCGGTTTCTTCCGGCGAGCTGCTCTTTGAAAACTTGACGCCTTGATTCAAATAACGTTCGTATCGGACGGCTAGAGTCATTCTACATAGACGAACTCGTTCGACGACAGCATGACGCGGCACAACGACTGCCACGCTTCGGCTTGCCAACCCTCCGACGGGCCGTCCCCCTCTCCAGCGGCAACGGTCCCCTCGGTCGGGCTGAGAAACGCGATCCATAATTCCAGCTCTCGTTCCGAGACGGGCCGGGAATAGAGGAGCTCGTGCGCGAGCGCGATACGCTCCTTACCGCTCGCAGCTTCACGGTGCAACCGCTCCGCCAGCTTCCGAGAAGCCTGCTCGATCAATTCGCTATTCATCATGAACAAGGCCTGCGGCGCGACGGTCGTCGAGGAGCGCCGGCCGTTGATGGTCGAGGGGTTCGCAAAGTCGAACGCATCGAAGACCTGGTAGAGCGCACTGCGCAGCACCGGAAGGTACACGCTGCGTCGGTTGGTTTGGTAGAGCTTAGGGTCGCGCGACCGTCCCTCGCCGTTGAGGTTGGTGAAACTCGGGTGTGGAACGGGCTTGCCACCCCTGCTCAGGTCGAGTTCGCCGGCGACCGCGAGCAGGGAATCGCGAATTACCTCGGCTTCCATGCGGCGAAGATTCATGCGCCGGAGAAGACGGTTCTCAGGATCGAGTGCGAGCACCTCGGGGGAATCGCCCTCACAATCAGCCGCAGAGTTACCAGCGCCCGCGGCCTTGGTTTTGTCACACCCGGTGGCGCGCATCTGATACGCACTCGTCAGCATGATCAACCGATGCATCAACTTGATCGACCAGCCGCCTGCGACAAAACGCGCGGCCAGCCAGTCGAGCAGTGCCGGGTGGCTCGGCGCGTCCCCTAGGCGTCCGAAGTTGTCCGGCGTACGCACGATTCCCTCGCCGAAATGCCCTTTCCAGATGCGGTTGACCATGACACGTGCGGTGAGCGGATGATCAGGACTCGCAATCCAGTTGGCGAGTTCCTTGCGGCCGCTGTGGTCGGGGCCGATCGGCGTTCGCTCGCCACGGGATAGAACCCGCAGGAAGCGGCGCGGCGCGGTGCGGTCTCGCCGGGCGTTAGATGGCTGCCGCGAATCAGCACGGGTAGGTCCTCAATCTCTCCTTCGCTGACCGCCATTGCCTTGGGGATCGTCTCGTATTCTTCCTTCGCCTCTTCCACAGCCTTCTTGTGCCCCTCGCGCACCTCCTCGGGCGTGGTCGCGCTATTGAGGTTCGTGACGAGGTCGTCGTGGTAGTCGAACTTGTCTTCGATCTCCGACAGTCGCCGCTCGTCCTCGGCGTTCGTCAGCGCGACCGCGTTCAGTTTCGACGTGACACGGTAGGTGAGCACGGTCTTCGTGCTGGTGAAGATGCCGAGCATCGAGTAGTAGTCTTCCGTCGGAATCGGGTCGAACTTATGGTCGTGGCAACGGGCGCAGTCGACGGTCAAGGCCATGAACGCGCGCGCGGTGGTGGCGAGCTGTTCGTCCGCAAAGTCGAGCTTCTGCTTGACAGGATCGTCCTCGCCGACCATCTTCGGGCCCAGCATCAGGAAGCCGGTGGCGATCAGTCCCTCGGCGCGGTTGTTGTGACCCCATTGGGTGATCAGGTCGCCGGCGAGTTGTTCGCGGATGAACTGGTCGTAGGGCTTGTCGCGGTTGAAGGCGTCGATGACGTAGTCGCGATAGCGCCAGGCGTCGGCGTGGACAATGTTGTCGTCCATGCCGTTGCTGTCGGCGTAGCGGGCGACATCGAGCCAATGGCGTCCCCAGCGCTCTCCGTAGCGCGGCGAGGCCAGCAGTCGATCGACCACCTTCGCGAACGCGTCGAGGGAATCATCGGCGAGAAAGGCTCGCACCTCGTCCAGCGTCGGCGGCAGGCCGTGCAAGTCGATCGTGGCGCGGCGAAGCAGCGTTCGCTTGTCGGCCGGGGCGGCCGGGCGGAGGCCCTTCTCTTCGAGCCGGGCCAGCACGAAACGGTCAATCGGCGATTGCGGCCACGACGCGTCTTCGACCTCGGGCATGGCGGGATCGACCACGGGCTCGAACGCCCAGTGGGATGTCTCCTCTTCGCCTTCGATGGGCGCGTGGTCCGCCTTCACCGGTTCGGGTTTTGCGGCGGGTTGCTTGCTAGGAAGAAGTTCCGAACCGGGCCACGGCGCGCCGATCTCTACCCAGCGCGTCAAGGCCTGCACCTCGTCCAGCGGCAGCTTCGTCTTCGGCGGCATCTGCACGAACGTGTCGTGGTTGATGGCGTGGATCAGCAGACTACGGGTGGGTTCGCCCGGTACGATCACCGGCCCCGAGCGGCCGCCTTTGAGCATGGCGGGCAGGGAATCGAGCCGCAGTCCTGCCTGTCCTTCACCGGCGTTGGGGCCGTGGCAAGCGTAGCAGCGATTGGCCAGAATCGGCCGGACCCGCTTCTCGAAGAAATCGAAGTCCTGCGCGCCCAGAGGGAGGGAAGGGGGCAGGGAAACGGCCAGGCAGGCGATGAGGCGGATGCAGCGGCTTACCGATGAACCGTTCATCGCTATGTCGAGAGTAACATGCACTGTACTGTGTCAGGGACCACGTCCGCGGCCCGACGTGCCGCACTGAATCCCCCGCCCGTCAGCTGCAAGGGGCTGCGACCTGTGGATGGATACGCCAGGTCGCATCGCGAAGTAACCGCGGACCCCCGTCTGCGGATCTGAAGCTTCGATGGCGCTGTTGCGGCGGGCCGGGGCATCGAGTGATCGTCAGAAACCGTACGTACGGATCGGTGCATTTGCTTGAAGACTTGACAGTCCTCGCCGGATGACGCTTAGATCAGACAACAGGAACCTCGGAGGGTATTTCATGCGTCATCGCCGGATCATCGCAGCGACGGTTTTTCTCGGGCTGGTCTCGGCGGCCCTTTGGATCTCTCCCGGCGAAGCGCAGCCGGGTACCGTGAAGACGATCGCCCCGGGCGTGTGGTTTCGCGAAGGCGAGGGACGCCATCAAGGCCACTGCAACAACGTCATCATCGAGATGAAGGACTACCTGATCGTCGTCGACGCCAATTTCCCTAGCGGCGCGCGGCTCGTTTTGCGCGATCTCGAAAAGCTGTCGTCCAAGCGGGTGAAATATGTCTTCGACACGCACCATCACGGCGACCATGCCTACGGCAATCCCATCTGGACGCAGTACGGCGCCACGACCCTCGCCTACGCCGGCGTGGCCGAGGAGTTCAAGCGCTACGAGCCCGCCCGTTGGCAAGCAGCCGCCAAACTGCGTGAGGGCATGGCGGCGCTGAAGCTCGATGCCCCAGAACCGCCTCAGCAGACCTTCCGCGAGTCGCCGTTCGTGCTTGAAGACGACACGCGGCGCGTCGAGTTTCATTTCTTCGGCTGGGCGCACACACGTGGCGACGGCTTTGCTTATCTGCCGAAGGAGAAGATCCTCTGCACCGGCGACGCCATCACCAACGGACCGTTCAACTACACCGGCGACGGCAACATCGGGAATTGGCCGAACGTCGTCCGGCAAGCGAAGAAGCTCGATTTTGACGTGGTCTTGCCCGGCCACGGCGGTCCGGGCGGCCGGGAGCTGCTCGATGGCGAAGAGCTCTTTATGACCGAACTGCACGCAGCGGTCAGCAAAGCGGTCGATGACGATCGCAAGATCGAGAACCTCGTCCGCATGGGACCCGACGGCGAGCCGCAGTCAACCACGATCGAGTTGTCGGCGGCGGTGAGAAACTGGGTAGGTCCGAACCTGGCCACGCAGGTGCGCAGCGCCTACGAAGAGATCAGCCAGGGCAAGCCGCATGGCGAGATACTGGGCGGCAAATAGCGGGACGGGTGCGCCCGCAACAAATCGGGTGCGGCTGATCGCGCGGATGTGGCGCGGACGCCTACGTCTGCCGCGACACTCGTGTCGATCCTTAGTGTTGCCTGCCACAAGGCGCTGAAGCCCTGTGTCGATATGAGCACCAACACGGCAGGTCTGGGAACCTGAGCTACGCCGGCCCGGAGCCATCCGTAAGGCCGTGGGACGGTGTGTCGTCAGGCCCTGATGACTCGGCGGGTGGACTGGAAGAGAGCGGATGTGTTTGCGCTTGGCTCACCCGCCAGGTGTGGAGGGTGTGCGGACTCGTTGGTTATGCGTGTCGATCCGCCGACCCTGCAAGGGTCGAACAGTCATAACCCATGGATTCATCCATGGGTTCCGAACGCCTGCATCAGCTTGTTTCGCCCGAGGCTGTTTCTTGTTGCGCGCGGTCAACGACCCCGCGCAACAAGGAGCAGCCTCGGGGCGGGCGGGGGGCGCTGTGGACCGACACCCATGGATGAATCCATGGGCTAGGATTGTGACGCCCTCCGGGCTCGGGCCTGTGGTTGGACGCGTCCGTTTCCGCCAAGAGGCAACCGCGGATTCCCATCCGCGGCTCGGTGGTGCTGCGGCGTGCAGTTGCGGCGACCGGAGCTTCAAGCGATCGTTAGAATCCTTACGTACGGATTTGGGGCCGGAGGGTGCTCTTAGTCGCTCTGTTAGAATTGCGAATCAGCCACCAACCGAGGTTCCCCGATGTCTGAGACCACAACCAAATCGAGTAAAAACAGGACCGATCGCCGCCACTTCGTCAAAGGAGCCGGCCTGACCGCCGCCGGCTGGACCATTGTCCGGCCAGAGTCGGTTTACGGCACGCCGGCTAACTCGAAGGTCAAGGTAGGGTTGCTCGGCTGCGGCCGCCGCGGCTCTCGGGTGAGCCAGCTTTTCGTCAAGCATGATCAAGCCCAGGTGTCCGCGCTGGCGGACATCTACGACGATCGCATCGAGGCGGCGCGCGGCATCGTCCCCGCCAAGGAGGCGCAGGCTTACAAGAGCGCCCAAGCGATTCTCGACGCCGACATCGACGCCATCTACATCGCTACGCCGCCCTACGTTCATCCCGAGCACTTCGAGTTGGCGGTGGCCTCCGGCAAACACATCCTCATGGAGAAGCCCGCCGCTGTCGACCCGGCCGGTGTTCGGCGCATCATCGCCGCCGCCAAGAACGTGAAGCCCGGGCAGATGGTGATGGTCGACTTCCAACAACGCTGGGGCGTCGACTACCGCCGCGCCTACGACATGGTCGTCGGCGGTGAGATCGGCGAGATCCGCATGATCCGCTCGGCGTGGCTGGGCGGCGCGCTCCCGATCCGCTCCGGGCACGCGGACTCCGAAGAGAAGGTGCGTAACTGGCTGTTCTATAAGGAGCGCTCCGGCGACATCATCGTCGAGCAGAATTGCCACAACATCGATGTCGTCAACTGGTTTACCGGCACTCATCCGGTGACGGCGACCGGCTACGGGGCTCGCGTTGTGCGCGACGACATCGGCGATATCATGGACAGCCTCGCCGTCAATTACAAGCTGCCCGACGGACGCGTCTACACCCACTCGGCGAATCAAATCTCCCAGGGCCGCTACCGCGACGTGGGCGAGTACTTCTTCGGAACCAAGGGCGTGATCACGACCTCGCGCCAGGGCTACACCGTCCACATCGAGGGTAGAACTCCCTCACGCCAGGACACCAAGTACAACATTACCGAAGACGTCATCAAACACTTCATCCGCGGCGTGCGCGGGGAGATCGCCCCCGAGAATGCCGCCCTGTTCGCCGCTGAAAGCACGCTCACCGCGATCATGGGCCGCATCGCGATCGAGTTTGGGCGCGAAGTAACCTGGGACGAGGTTTACAACATGTAGGGGCGGACCCTTGAGTCCGCCCATCAGCCTCCACCCGGAACTGCTGCCCTGTTGTCGAAAGGCTGGAGATTTCTTCGACGGCTTGCGCGGACCGCGGACTTCCGTCCGCGGCTCGGAACGGGGGGACGCGAGCAGCGGCGGCGGTCGCGGCGGTGGGACGGACCCAGCGGTCCGTCCCTACGACAACGCGTTCAGGAGTTGGTCGAGGTCGTCGTCGGTGGTGAATACCGACATGGACACGCGTAGCAACTTGTATTGCGCAATCATCGTTGCGACAACGTTGGCCCTGTCTAACTTCTTCACGACGGCCTCGGGGTCCTTCACGCGGAACGAAATGATCGAGCTGCCGTTGCCTTCCGGCGTCACCGTCGGATACCCGATGGCCGCCATGTCTCTGCGTAGCCGAGCGATGAGCTTCATCGCGTGTGCTTGGATGTTCTCGACGCCAAGTCGCTCGATCAGCTTTAGCGACTCCTCCGCCGCCGCGTAACTCACAAACGGCGGCGCACCGACCTCGAAACGCGCCGCGCCTTTGCCCTCGCCGACGATCACCTCGTCCTTCGAAGGATCGGGGTTGTCGACCCACGGCCGGTAGTTGAGCTGCACCCCACCGTGCATCTCGGTGGATTTGATGACGCTACCCTGCAAGTTCTCGCGGATGTATAGAAACCCGAAACCGTGGATGCCCATCAAGAACTTGTACATCGAGCAGGCCGCGAAGTCGATGCCCATCGCACGAACGTCGATCGGCACGGCGCCGACGCACTGGATGATGTCGGTATAGAGGTAGCCGCCGTGGGCGTGGGCCAGGTCGCCGAGGGCCTTGGCGTCCTCGAGATAGCCGTTCATGTTCGAGACGAGGGCGACGGAGATGAGCCGCGTCTTGTTGTCGACGACGTCCTCGACGGCCTTCATATTGGTCCGCCAGTCCTTGTGTCTGGCGATGCGCAGATCGAGGCCGTGTTTCTTGCGCTGCGAGTAGTTGTAGAGCGAGGCCGAGTAGGGGAGGTCGTTGGTGACGATGTTGTAGCCGGTGTTTTCGAGGCGCAGGCCGTCCATCATGATCATCTCGCCGGCCATCGTGCCGGGCGTGAAGCAGATCTCCGACGGCTTGGCGTTGATCAAGCGGGCGAATCGGGCCTTGATGTCGTGCAGCCGCCGGCGTTCGGTCTCGTCGGCGGGGTCGGCGATCATGTGATCGAGATACCCGTGCGCGGCGCGCGCCGAATACACGTTGAGAGGGTAGTGCCGCGCCGAGTTGAGGTAGGTCTGGCCTTCGCGCAGGTAGAAGTGTCCGCGCAACTTGGAGAAATCAGCCGGGGCGGCCTCGACGCTGTCGGCTGCCGCCAAAGCCGCGGCCGATGCCAAGCCCGTCGCCTCCCGTAGAAACCCGCGACGATCGATGCTCATGGGGCGCCTCCTCGGGTGAAGGGTATCAGATCCAGGGCGTGGCGCGGACCCCTACGTCTGCCGCATCGACATCCGTCACCGCTCGGCGGATACACGGCTTAACCCGCCGCTATAATGAACCCGACAGCTCCGATGCCGGTTCTCATCCTCCATTACCACGAGATTTGGCTCAAGGGCTGCAACCGTAACTTCTTCGTTAGCAAGCTCAAAGACGCTGCCGAACGGGCTCTCGAGGGCCTTCCGGTCCGCTCCGTTACGCACGAGGATAGTCGCATGCTGGTCTATCTGACGGGCTCGGACGACACCGGCGACGGTACCGCGGCCGGCGAGGCCGCCCAGCGGCTCCAAAAGGTCGGCGGCGTCGCATACCTGGCCGTCGCGAGAGAGACCGAGCCGGCCATGGAGGCCATCGTCCAAGAAGGGTCGCGCCAAATGGAGGGCCTCGCGTTCGGAACATTCCGCGTCCGGGCGCGTCGGGCGATCAAGACCTACCCCTTCCGCTCGGTCGACATTGAGCGCACCCTCGGCCGAGCGATCGAAGACCAAGCCGAGGCCGCCGGGCGTCCCGCCAAAGTGAACCTCGAACATGCCGACGCTACCTGCTATGTGGAGGTCACCAAGCACCGCGCGCTTATCTATACCCAGAAACTCCCCGGCCTCGGGGGGCTGCCAATGGGTACGGCGGGGAAGTTGCTGTGCCTGCTCTCGGGCGGATTCGATTCGGCCGTAGCGGCCTACAAGATCATCAAGCGTGGCGTGCGCCTTTCGTTCGTCCACTTCTACGGCGCGCCGGCGCGTGTCGGCGAGGACAGTCCGCCGATCGCGCGCCAGCTAGTGCGCGCCTTGACCCCCTATCAAGGCGCGTCGCGGCTGCACCTCGTGCCGTTCGACGATATTCAGCGGCAGGTCGTCACCTCCGCGCCCGAGGCCTTTCGCATCCTGATCTATCGCCGGCTGATGCTGCGCATCGCCGAACAAATCGCCCGCCGCGACAAAGCGCACGGCGTGGTAACCGGCGACAGCATCGCGCAAGTGGCGTCCCAGACGCTTCAGAATATAGAGGCAGTCAACACCGTGGCGCGGATGCCGGTCTACCGTCCGTTGGTCGGCGATGACAAGCAGGATATACTCGACTTGGCGAAGAAGATCGGCACCTATGAGATCTCGGCCGAACCCTTTACTGACTGTTGTCCGATCTATTTACCGAAGAGCCCGCGGATTTTTTCGAGTGTTTGGGAACTGGACGCAGCCGAGGCCGGCCTCGATGTCGAGACACTGGTGCGAGAGGGCGTCTCGCGAAGCAGCAAGGAAGTCTACGAATACCGCAACGGCGCGGTCCGCGAACGCGTCCGACAGCTTAATGAGGCGCAACCGTCCCAACTTGCCTCCGAGCTTGCCCGGTAGGTGTTTCGACAACCATCGGACGCTTGTCGGCACTCCATCCTCATCCCGCGACATGAACTCGATTGGTCGCTTCCTCACGCTCTGCCTCGCGCTGCTCACGGCGATGGCGTCCGGCGTGCTTGCCGGCGAGGAGCCCTCGAGCGAGAGCACCGACGGTCCGGCGGGCCTCAAGATCGTCAAAGCCGACATCCTCGACGGCGAGGGTGGCTACAGCATTCCCCCCGACAGCGTTTTCTTCCCCGGCGAGACCGTCTATCTGCGGTTCGAGGTGGGCGGCTACACGCGGGGCGAGTTTGACCGGGTGAGGCTCTCCTGGCGTATCGACTCGTTCGGGCCGGGCGGTGACCGCTTCGTGATGGCCGACGCGGGAAAAATCGACGCCGAGTTAGCGCCGCAGGACAAGGATTGGCGGCCCATCATCCGCCACGCCCCCTTGCTCCCCGCGCATGCCGAGGCCGGCGGCTACCAAATCACTCTCCAGGTTGTGGACGAGTTGAACATGGCCAAGGTGACGAAGCACATGGCGATCCATGTCCGCGGACAGCAAGTTCCGGCAGGCAACGAGTTGACGGTCCGGAATTTCACCTTCTCGAAAGTCGAAGGCGGCGCGCCGCTGCCGGAGTTGGTGCTCGACCCCGGCGACACGCTGTGGGCGAAGTTCTACATCACCGGCTTCCAAGTCGCGTCCGACCACTCGTACGACGTACACGCGGAACTGGAGCTTCGCGATGAGGCGGGTGAGCTGCTCTTCACATTCGACCCCCAGGGCGAACAGGGTTCCCCGTACTATCCACGGCGCTGGCTGCCCGGCACCTTCCGGCTGGACCTCGATGACGACATTCGGCCCGGCAGCTACTCGATCGTGCTCTCGTTACAGGACAGGCTGGGGAACCAGTCAGTCCGCGAGCACAAGCTGTTTCTCGTCCAGTAGATCCCTCTGCGACCCGCGATTCGGCGCGACCAAGCCCATCGCGGCCCATTCTGCGTAGAGTCCGTTAGGTCGTTTTTCCAAAGCCGGCTAAGGTTGACGGTTAGTTGTAGTGCTCTGGATGAGTGCGATATCACCATAGAAGACCGGTTCTACTACTCTTTCTCTGAAGTTGATTTGGACTCTAGGCCACCCCCGCAGGCACTAATGTCGGATAAACCAAAACCCATAGAAGTAATCGCCTGCGAGACGCAGCCGATCGTCGTTGAAGGCTTGCGTAAGAGCCTCGGCGAGGCACCCGACCTGAAATTCGTCAGCTCGGTGGCCGACCCCACCGAGCTGTTGGACCAGGTGGCCGAGCACACGCCGAAGGTCTGTTTGCTGGACAAGGCGGTCGGTACGTCGACCGTCTTCCAGTTGATCTCTGACCTCAAGACGCGCGCGCCGGAGACGGAGCCCGTGCTGTGGGCCGCGGAAGTCTCGGAGGTCGAGTCGTTCCGGGCCTTGCAGGTCGGCGCCCGAGGGATTCTCAAGAAGACACTCTCTGTGCACGCCATCCTCGACTGCATCCGTACCGTGGCCAAGGGCAACATCTGGATCGAGAGTTCCATTTCGAACCAGTTCGTCGGCTTCATCAACCGCCGCTCGACGCCGCGCCTGACGCCGCGCGAGGATGAGATTCTCAGT
>JAKZVK010000581.1:0-3739 GCA_047516085.1 Bryobacterales bacterium | reverse complement strand
CTTGACAAGGCTCTCGCTCGGGCTGCTGCCGCCGAAGGTCTGCCCTTGGTCTGTGATCCGCAAGAACTGAGACCTCCCGATGACAGGTAGTTTCAGAAAACTGGACCACGGAGTGGCGGCTACTCCGCGTCTTGACAGTTCCCGAAATCGAAGACTGGGTCGCGGCGCTTCCTGCACATGAAATGAACCTCACCGAATCCCAACGCCGAGCGATTGAACACGACGGCCGCAACCTTCAACTGATCGCCTGCGCAGGTTCGGGTAAAACCGAAGTTGTTGCTCGGCGTGTCGTCCACCTGCTCACCCCACAGAAAGCCGATCCTCTCCAGCCTAAGAACATTATCGCCTTTACCTTCACTGACAAGGCGGCCGCCGAGTTGAAGGAGCGGATTGTTACGCGCACGCGCCAGGCTCTCGGTGAACTCCCAGGAATGGCCGAGATGTTCGTCGGCACCATCCACGCTTTCTCCCTGGAACTTCTTAAGTCCGAGTCGCCGAGACACCTGAAGTTCGATGTTTTGAACGAGGTCCAGCAGGGGGTCTTCGTCGATCGGAACAGCAGTAAGAGTGGCCTCACCACGTCCACCGATCTCAGGGGCATGGCGCTCAGGCGCTACCGGGACACAGGACATTACGTCACCGCGATCTCGATCCTGCGTGAAGCGGACCGTGACGACACCCAGCTCAACGGCTGCTCCGTGCTCACTGGTCTCGAGAGCTACCAACAGCTCCTCAATGACAAGAGCTACCTGGACTACTCATCGATCCTCGAGGAGGCAGTGACGCTTCTAACCAACGACGATGGCCTGCGAGCGCGCCTCGCCGAGCGCGTTAAGTACGTCATCGTGGACGAGTACCAGGATGTCAACCCGGTTCAGGAGGCAATCGTCTGGTCGCTGCATGAACTGGGAGCACAGATCTGCGTCGTCGGCGACGACGACCAAACCATTTACCAGTGGCGCGGCGGAGACGTGAAGAATATCCTCACGTTCGGCAGGCGATACCCGGCCGTCGACCGAATCCCCCTAGAAGAGAACTTCCGGTCCAGCGAGGGCGTGGTAGAGACGGCGCGTGCCTTCATCGAGCAGAACAGCGCGCGGCTCCCCAAGGCGATGAAGCCGACCGGCGCGCAGCCCTACGAGAGAGGCGACATCACAGCGCTTTCGTTCGGCGATCCGGACACCGAGGCCCAGCATATCGTCGATTCTGTCCACGCCCTCCGCGGAGTCGCGTTCAAAGATGACCAAGTCGAGCGCGGGCTGTCGTGGTCCGACATGGCGATCTTGCTACGCAGCGTGAAGGCGAACGCTGAACCCATCACTCAAGCACTTCAGTCGGCCGGCATACCGTTCGTCGTCACCGGCATGACCAATCTCTTCGGCACCGCCGAGGCAGAAGCGGCCCGACAGCTCTTCTACTTCATCGCCGATCGACCAGGGGTGGACTCAGCTACCTTGAAGGCCGCCTGGGAGACTGCACACTTAGGTACCGATCCGGCAGTGCTCGATCGGGCGATCGAAGGCGCTGCGTTCGCCAAGGCCGCCCTGACAGATCCTGACCAGAAGCGCTGGGGGCAATACTCGATCCAACGTGTGTTCCTAGGCTTCCTCGATCAGGCGGGCGTCCGCGAGGAACTCATCCCGGGCGTCCGAGGCGAAGTGGTCTTCTACAACCTCGGTAAGTTCAGCCAGGTTATCTCAGACTTCGAGACAATCCACTACCAGTCGAAGCCCGTCGAGAAATACGGGTCGTTCGCCGCCTTTCTCCAGCACCGCGCCGAGGACGCCTATCCAGAGGGCTGGCAGGACAATCAGTACGCCAACCCCGACACCGTACGCATCATGACCATCCACCAAGCCAAGGGAATGCAGTGGCCGGTCGTGTTCGTGCCGGCGATGCTCCGGAACCGCTTCCCAGCGGCGCAGATCGGCGGCCGCAACGTCTGGCACTTACTGCCCCGCGCAGGCATCCGCGGGCAGGCGCGCTTCGAGGGCACAATCGAAGACGAGCGGCGGCTCTTCTACGTCGCGATGACCCGTAGTCAAAAATACCTCCATCTGACCTGGGCACCGATTCCCGGCAAGAACAACCGATACTCACGGGCATCGGAGTTCTGGGACGACGTTCTCGTCTCAAAGCATGTCAAACGCCGCGCTCCCGACTACTCGACGCGCAAGCGCCTCCAGCCGAACCCGCGCGCGAGCATTACGAATGTCGTCTTTTCGTTCTCCGATCTCAGATACTTCTTCGAATGTCCCTATCAGTTCAAGCTACGCATTCTCTATGGGTTTAATGCGCCGATCCATGAGGCGCTGGGCTACGGAAAGTCGCTGCACGATGCGCTGGCCGAGGTGCACGCCCGCGCCGTCCGCGACGACGTGGCTAAGACCACCGAGGTCCCACAACTGGTTAAGACACACCTTCATGCACCCTACGCCTACCCTGCCCTTCGGCAGCAGCTCGAGTCCTCGGCCCAGCGCGTGTTGCGCGATTATCTCAACGACAACGCAAATCGTTTCAACAAGATCGAGTTCTCAGAAAAGAAGGTTGAGATTAGCCTCAGCGATGGTGTGACTGTGAACGGACGGATCGACCTCGTCCGACGAATCGACACAGGCGAGACAACGATCGTGGATCTCAAGTCGACCGATCGCGCCCAGCCGGAGGAGATCACCGAGACGCAGCTCCACGTGTACGCACTTGGCTATCAAGACCTCACGGGTCGGCGGCCCGACTACGTCGAAATCTACGAGCTGGACGAGCGCAGGCGCAAGTCACGCTCGGTGGACGACGACTTCATTGCTGATGTGAAGACTAAGGTGGGCGAGGCAGCCGAGGCACTCCGCACGGGTACGCTGCCGACCGTCCCGGCGCCGAAGAAGTGCGGCATCTGCGATTACTGCGGTATATGCACGGCTGGCCGCGCCGCCGCAGGAACCACGTGACGAGGAGCAAGAGCGAGATGACCCGAAGCCCGAAGAAGCCTAAGACCGACAAGAAGGTCACCCGCTACACCTACAACGAGATCAAGGAGCCCCGCACGCCCGAGACCGGGCACACGTCGCTGCTGCCGGGTGAGGACTTGGTCGTCACGTTCCCGATGGACAACGGCTGGAGCAAGGCGATCGAGGTCGGGAAGCTGCCGGATGACGACGAGCGTCCGGTTGTCGTGGACATGGATCCGGCCGCGGATCCGGTGCTCTTCTGGGCGGGCAAGCGCAGCCGACGCGAGGTGCCGGTGCTGCCGCTCCAGCGCAACGAGGTCGTCTCCGAGTCGCGCATCGAGCAACCGCCAGGCGGTCGAGGTGAGCGGATGTCATGGCCCGCAGGGCGGTAAAGATTTCATCAAGTCGATGAAACCAGGCGGGTTGGGCGGGCATGGGGGGACTCCCGCTCTACTATACGTTAGGGAGCGATCCGGCATTATGGCCTGCCGGGGAGCGGCGGGAGGGGAGGTTAATCACGCATGATAAAGGATATTATCATTCATATATCAGCAGGTCCTCATGCCCAACTACCCGACACTGATTCCCAAGACCACAACCCCAACACCGGAAACTCTCCCGGGCGGCGGTATCCAGCTCCCCGCCCTCTTCTATCCCGACTCGGCCACCGCCCAGCGCGTCCTCGAGTTCTTCACCGCCAACATCAGGAACCCTCACACCCGCAAGGCCTACGCCACCGCCGTCCGCGGCTTCGCCGCTTGGACGGACACCGTCGGCATCGCCCATCTCCGCTA
>JAKZVK010000580.1:0-3734 GCA_047516085.1 Bryobacterales bacterium | reverse complement strand
CACACGTTCTTCTCCGAGATCGACGAAGAGGTCTTCGCGTAGCCTGCATTTGTCACCACGTGGCGAGGCGAAGTGCGTGAGAAGGCCGTCGGGACGAGGCGCGAGCCGCTTGGCGCGCGGAGGCGTACTTGAAAGTACATTGAGCACGGCAAGCAAGCGCAACGAAGTCAAGGCGGTCTTATCGCGTGCTTCGACCGTCAGGTGGTGACAAATGCAGGCTAATCGTCCGGTTCCTGTCATGCCCGAGTCGAACCCCGCGACCAAGCTCGCCATCGTCGGCTACGGCAAGATGGGCCGCCTGGTCGAGCAGCTTGCGCCGGAGTTCGGGTTCGAAACAGCGCTCAAGCTTGACGAGTTCAACAACGTCGGCGGCGAAGGCATCACGGCCGACAACTTCGCCGGCATCGAAGTGGCGATCGACTTCTCGATCCCCCCGGTGGTGGCCGACAACGCCGATAAAATTTCAGCCCTCGGCGTCAACCTGGTCATCGGAACGACAGGCTGGCTCGACGAACTGCCGCGCGTACAAGCCGCCGTCGAGCGTGATAATATCGGCTTGGTTTATGGCGCGAATTTCTCCGTCGGCGTGCAGGTCTTCTACCGCATCGTCGAGGCGGCATCGCGCACGCTGGCCAACGAGGAGGACTACGAAGCCTGGGCGTATGAGATTCACCACAGCATGAAAAAAGACGCCCCCTCGGGCACCATGCTGCGGTTGGTCGAGGCCATGAGAGACAGCGGCTACGAGCGCAACATCGATGTCTCGAGCAACCGGGCCGGAGCGTTTCCGGGACGCCACGAGATCGGGTTCGACTCCGAGGCCGACACCATCCAGCTCACCCACACCGCCCGCAGCCGCATCGGTTTCTCCCGCGGCGCCATGCGTGCGGCCCGCTGGATCGTCGGCCGCAAGGGCCTCTATGAGTTCTCGAAGGTCTGGGACCATATGAGCTAGGCGCAGGCTGGCTTCAAACAGGGGGCCCCGCGTCAAACCGGCGACAAAGACGCACCGCAGGAGGTCAACGATGTTCACAGGTTGCGGCACCGCATTGGTCACGCCCTTCCGCAAGGACGGGTCGTTAGACGAAGACGCTCTCCGCCGCCTGGTCCACTGGCAGGTCGAGAGCGGTATCCACTTCCTGGTGCCGTGCGGCACCACGGGCGAGAGCCCGACGCTGTTGCACCAGGAGCACCTGCGCGTGGTCGAAATCACGCTCGAAGAGGCCAAGGGCAAGGTCCCCATCCTGGCCGGATGCGGCGGCTACTCGACCAGCGAAGTGGTCGAGTTGGCAGGCGAGCTAGAGGCCATGGAAGTCGACGGGCTGCTGTCGGTGACGCCCTACTACAACAAGCCCACGCCTGAGGGGCTCTACCAGCACTACAGCGCGATTGCCGCTGCCACACGCCTTCCGATCGTGGTCTATAACGTCCCCAGCCGGACCGGCATTAACATTACGCCCCCGACCCTGGCGCGGCTGGCTTCGATCGATAACGTTGTCGGCGTCAAGGAGGCCTCGGGCGACATCGGGCAGATGGCCGAGATCTTCCAGCTCGTGCCCAAGACGTTCTCGGTGCTCTCCGGCGACGACTCGGTCACGTTGGCACTGATGGCGCTGGGTGGCGTCGGCGTGATCTCGGTGGCGTCGAACGAAATCCCGGCCGAGATGTCGCAGCTTTGCGACGCCTGCGCCAAGGGCGACCTAGAACGTGCCCGCGAGATCCACCGGCGCTACCACGCGCTCATGGAGGTCAACTTCATCGAGTCCAGCCCGGGGCCCGTGAAAGCCGCGCTGGCGATGATGGGACGCATCGAGTTGGCCTACCGCCTACCGATAGTGCCGCCCCGCCCGGAGAGCCAGGCTAAGATCGAGGAAGTTCTCACCGGAGTCGGTCTCGTTCAACCGATCGCGGCGTCGGCTGACTGACGGTGCTCCTAACAAGCGAGCCGCTTCAAAGCGCCACTCAGAGCCGCAATCGTGAGCTTGCGATGAGCGGTTCAGAGCGGAGAGGCATACTCTGTAGAGTCATCAAGAACTCGATGACCCTCAACGCGGGCTCACGCCCGCGGCTCTGAGTGTTGTACAGTGGCACCCTCTTTTACACATCATGCTCGAAACTCTCATCGATCAACTGTTCAAAAAGAACCCCGAAGACTACGGCCAGCAGGACATGGTCACCTTCCAACAGTTCAAGGCCGCCCTGAACTCCGGTCAGGCCCGCGCGGCTGAGCCCGACCCCGGCTCACCGCTGGGCTGGAAGGTCAACGCCTGGGTCAAGCGCGGCATCCTCGCCGGCTTCCGCATGGGCAAGACGGTCGACATGTCCGGCGACCGCCTCTCGTTCTTCGACAAATCGACCTACCCGCTGCGGGATTTCGACCTCTCGAGCAGCGTCCGCATCGTGCCCGGCGGCTCGAGCGTCCGCGACGGCTGCTACGTCGGCACGAGCGTGACCTGCATGCCGCCGATGTACATCAACGTCGGCGCGTACGTTGGCGACGGCTCGATGATCGACTCGCACGCGCTGGTGGGCAGTTGCGCGCAGGTCGGCAAGAGCTGCCACATCAGCGCGGCGGCCCAGATCGGCGGCGTGCTCGAGCCGGTGGGCGCGCTGCCGGTGATCATCGAAGACAACGTGCTGGTCGGCGGAAACTGCGGCGTCTATGAGGGCACGATTGTCCGCTCAGGCGCGGTGCTGGGCGCGGGCGTCATCCTCACCCGCTCGACGCCGGTCTACGACATCGTCCACGCCACAGTCCACCGCGCCGAGGGCGACAAGCCACTCGTGATTCCCGAAGGCGCCGTCGTGGTCGCCGGCAGCCGCCCGATCGCCTCCGGCGCGGGCAAAGACTGGAACCTCTCGCTCTACACGCCGGTGATCGTCAAATACCGCGACGAAAAAACCGACCAGCGAATCCAGTTGGAAGAGCTGTTGCGGTAAGGATGGGCGCGGCTTGAGAAGTCTGGTTAGCAGCAGCCGGCCGCGGACGCATCACCCGCGGGCTCCGGACCACACGGGAACAGCCCGAAGTGCTTCACCGGCGGGGTCACCTCGAAGTACTTGCCCAGCCGAGTCTCGCTGATCATTCGGGCGCTGTTGCGGCACACCGCCATCGGCCGATGGGCCTCGAAAATGTGGTGGTCGTCGAAAGTGAACCGCGCGGCCGACCCCGGTGAGTTGCCCTTGTACACGGCCATCTGCCCGTAGTCCTCGCAGCGCCGGTCGAGCGCCTCGGAAAACTTGAAGGCGCGAACCGTCAGCGACGAAAACGTAATCGGCTCGCCCTTGGCCTCCTGCTGCACTACCCGCCGGCTGACGACCCGTGGATCGGCGAACCCGGCGTCCTTCATCGCATCGAACCAGTCATGCTCGTACATCGCGCCGCCGATGCACTCGGCGATCATCTCGGGATCCTCGCGCACCGAGTCGGGCACCCGACGATCCGCGGCGATATCGGAGATGTAGAACTCACCGCCGTCCCGTAACAGGCGCTGCATGGTCTGGAACACCAAGTCCTTACGGGGCGATAGGTTGATCACGCAGTCGGAGATGACCAAATCGATACTGCCGTCCGGAATCGCCTCCGCCACCTCGATGAAGTCCTTGTGGAAGGCCGTATTGACCCCGCTGTAGCCAAAGTTGCGGGCTACTTCGGGCGCGTACTCTCGAGCAATGGCAAGCTGCTCGTCCGTCATGTCGATGCCGTGGACGAAGCCGCCCGGGCCGACCTTGTG
>JAKZVK010000579.1:0-8094 GCA_047516085.1 Bryobacterales bacterium | reverse complement strand
TCGCTCTCTTCGCACGATGCAAGCCGCGAAGCGGCGCTGGATGTTAGCCTAGGGTGAAGCCGTCAGGCGGAACCCTAGGTAGCGAACTTTTGCACCAGGAGCCCTGAAAGGGGCGATGGAAAAGCCGCCACCCACCGCGCGGCTGAATCCCAGCGGCATCCCCCTACATGGCCAAGTGGGCCTAACCGTATTACGAAGCGCTAGCAGCCCGTGGTAGATGTGTGCCCTGGGGACAGTCAGCCCTTTTTCGCGCTCAGACGCCGTTGTAAGTTGTTGATTCCAAGACGGCGCGAAAAAGGGTGACAGTCCCCGAAGTGAGGGCATCGTACTTCTGCCACGGGCTGCTAGTCTTCCTCTCTCTCCTTTCTGAAATCCCCTCTCACGTGGACCTGCTGAACAGCTTCTTGCGGATGACCATCGGAGGAGTTTGCTCCGTGGCCGGGGCGGTGCATCCCATGGTGGGGTTGGCGGTGGTTTCCGTCCTCACCGGCATCGGCATGCTGTGGGTGTTTGGCCTTGCCTCGAACCAGAAGGCCATCTCGGAGACGAAGAAGCGACTGCAAGCCTATCTACTCGAGCTGCGGCTGTACGGCGATGACCTGTCGCTCGTCTGGCAGGCGCAGAAGAACCTAGTCACCGGGAACGTGCGCTACATCGGGTTGATGCTGCGGCCGATGCTGGTTCTGACCGTGCCGCTCGTGGTCCTTCTGATTCACCTGGACGCTTTCTACGGGCGCACACCGCTTGTGGTGGGCGAAGCGGGCATCGTCACGATGCAAGTCAGCGGGAGGCTGGGAAGTAATGCGCCCGCGCCGGAGTTGCACGCGCCCGACGGCATCACGGTCGAGACGCGCGCGGTCCGGGCGATCGAGGCGGGCCAGATGAGTTGGCGCATTCGTGCCTCGAAACCCGTCAGCGGCGACTTGCGCTTCGTGTGGCGCGAGAAGGAGTGGGTCAAGTCGGTGGAGGGGGGCGAGGGTGCGCGGTACCTGTCGAGCCGCCGCGTCACGGGCGCGTGGGATGCGTTCCTTTATCCCGGCGAAGATCGCTTGGCGGCGGACGAGGTGGAGTGGATTGAGGTCAGCTATCCGGCGGGCTCGATCGAGTTCGCCGGACTGGAGCTGCACTGGCTTGTCTGGTTCATGGTGCTGTCGATGGTGAGCGCGATTCTCTTCAAGGGGCGCTTCCGAGTCGTCTTCTGACGGCCAGATGAGAACTCTGGCCTTCCACGGTCCGTCCGTAAGCCCGCAGCAGTCTGTGTCGTAACGCCCTCCTGACTCGAAGGGTGGGGTCAAAAGAGAGCGCATAGGTTTACGGTTGGCCACCCGCGCGGGTGTTGAGAAGAGAAAAAAGCTCAAACGCCCCCTGCCGGGGCTCGGTCCCGTGGTTGGATCGGGCAGGTTGCGCCGAGCGGGAACCGCGGATTTCCATCCGCGGCTCGGAAGTGGTGGGTGGCGCGGTTGCGACGGGCCGGGGGAGCAAGCGATCGTCGGAATCCCTAGTGTATGGATTCGGGGTAGTGGCTCAGTTTCAGCCACCGCTGTTACGGAAATCGGATCCGCCATCCACGATGGCTGAAGCCGGCTTGTGGGAAGGACGCTGAAGCGCCCTGGAGAGGAGCGAGCGACCACGCTGAACCGGCCGTAAACGACCGGCCTACAACGCGCTTCGCGCGGAAGCCGCCTGAAGGCGACTTCAGAAACGACGGCCTTTCCCGGCCGGGTCAGCAGCCCGCGCGCTCCATGCCCGAGCGTGCGCGCCGGCAAGTTGAGCCACTACCGGATTCGGGCCAGTCCACGTCTGCTCCGCCGCTCGCGTTACACTGCTGACATGCAACTGCGCCGCCTGCTGCCCGCAGCCATCCTGGTGGCCGGGGTGGTTTGGTGGTACCAGACAAGCTCCCTTTCTTCCGGCAGCGTTGCAGCGGCTTCCCCGCAAACCGCGGCACCCAGCCAAACCGCATTCCTGATTCGCTTCGGCGTCGGTGAAGAGCAGTACCGCGACTGGAGTGGCAACGTTCAAGTCGCCAATGGCCGTGTCGCCAGCCTCGGCGGCTGGCAGTTCGCGCAGACCGACGAAGTGCTGTCCGACACTGAATGGACGTGTAGCACCCGGCGCGAAACCTACTGGTACGCCCCCTGGGAGCGCAGCCTGCACGGCACCAAGCGCCTGGAGAAACTCACCGAAAAGGGCCTGAACGTGCGCTTGGAGATGAAGGGTCCGGGCAAGGTTACCGTCGAGACGATGCAAGGCGAGTTTTCTTTCGTTCCTGGCGAGATCACCTGGGAGCGTCCGAAATTGTTCGGTGGCGGGGCCGTCGTGGTCAGCCGCTCACCCGCCCCAGAGCGCCTCACCGAGGGGCCGACCGCTGAGGATTACGTAACCGGAGTGCAGGCGTCGGACGGGCACCGCTGGGTCGCGTACCAAAGCTACGACACCGGCGGCGACCGACTGTGGGTGCGGCGCGATGAAGATGACCCCGTCGCCCTGACCGAAGCCGGTGCGGATCTGTTCGGCGTGCACCTGGCCGAGGGCGCGCAAGGCCGCGTCTGGGCGGTGTGGAGCGAGCAGAAGAATTCCAACTGGGACCTGTTCGCCCGCCACTACGACGGCGCGGCTTGGTCGGCCACCGAGCGCTTGACCGAAGCGGCAGGCTCGGACATCTTTCACGCTCTCGCGAGCGACGGGGAGGGCCGTCTCTATCTCGCGTGGCAGAGCTTCCGCTCCGGCTACGGCGACATCTACCTGCGCATCCACGACGGCAACGGGTGGGGCCTGGAAACGCAGATCAGCGACGACCCGGCCAACGATTGGGAGCCCGACGTGGCGGTTTCCCGAGACGGTCAAGCAACCGTCATCTGGGACACTTACAGCAAAGGCGATTACGACGTCGTGATGAAGCAGCTCAGCGGCGGCAAGCTGTCTGAAACCGTCGCGGTCGCCGATTCGCCGTCGTTCGAAGCGCGCGCCACGGCGCACTACGATCCCAGCGGCCGGCTGTGGCTGGCCTGGGACGAAGGCGACGCCAACTGGGGCAAGGACTACGCGCAGGGCATCCAAGATGCCGGCATGGGCCTGCTCATGCGGCGGCAGGTGCGCGTCGCCACCTACAAGGGCGGCGAACTCAAGCAACTGCCCGGCGATCTCACCGCGGTCCTCCCGGCAGAGGAGCGCCAAGTCTTCCACGACGCCCGGCTGGCAAGTGACGGCGGCGGCAACTTGTGGGTGCTGTTTCGCTACCGTACCAACACGCCCATGACCCGGGGCGGCAATCGCTTCCGATCGATGTTCCGCCTGGGGGCCACCAGTTTTCAAAACGGCCGTTGGATTCCCGCCGTCGAGTTTCCCCTCGCGTACGGGCGGATCGACTTTCCCGTCTCGGTCTACACCGGGCAGGACGGTCGTCCCACCGTCTTGTGGGCGAGTGACGGACGGCAATTCCCCGACGGCTTCCAGCAGGACCAAGACCTTTACGCCGCCCGGTTGGATGCCGGCCCGCAGCCCAAAACCCAACCGAGGTTCGTTGCCTTTGAGCCGTCGACCGACAAGCCGGCCAACGTCCATCCAAACGAGGCGGCCGACGTCGCCCGCGTGCGCAACCACCGCGTCACGGTTGGCGGCAAGACCTACCGGCCCGTCCGCGGCGACATGCACCGCCATACCGATATCTCGTGGGACGGCAACCGCGACGGATCGCTCCTCGACGCCTACCGTTACGCGCTCGATGCCGCGGCGCACGACTACCTCGGCGTGGCCGACCATCAAGCCGGGCAGGAGGTTGAATACAGTTGGTGGATGATCCAGAAGGCCGTGGACCTGTTCACGATCCCGGGCCGGTTCACGCCGCTATACGGCTATGAGCGCAGCCGCGGATTTCCAAGCGGCCATCGCAATGCGATGTTTGCGCAGCGCGGCGTCCGGGTCGTCAAGATCACCGACGAGGAGCGCGAGAAGAACGACGAGGTCGGCGTCGAGCCCTTCTTCCAGAACCTGCGTGAGAACCGCGGCATCGTGATGTCGCACACCTCGGCCACGGGCGCCGGCACCGATTGGAGCGACCATGACCCCGAGGTCGATACGCTGGTCGAGATCTACCAGGGCTACCGCCGCAACTACGAACACGAGGGGGCGCCGCGCTCGAGCAACCGTGGGAGCCGTCCGGCGGGATTCGTGTGGAAGGCGTGGGAGAAGGGGCTGAAGCTCGGCGTGCAGTCGAGCTCGGATCACGTCTCGACGCACACCTCCTACGGCATGGTCTACGTCGAGGAACTCACGCGCGAGAATATCATCGAGGGTATCCGCGCGCGGCGGGCGTATGCCGCGACCGACAACATCCTCGTCGACTTCCGCATCAACGGGCACTTCATGGGCGAGGTGTTCGAGACCGGGCAGCGGCCGAAGCTCGAAGCGAAGATCGCCGGTACCGGCGCGATTCGCAAAGTGGAAGTGATCAAGAACAACACCTACGTTCACACGCAGCGCGGCCAGGGGCCGGAGCTGGCTTTCACTTACGTCGATAATGATGTGGAGGCAGGCGAGGCTTACTACTACATCCGCGTCGAGCAGGAGAATGGCGAGTTGGCCTGGGCCTCCCCGATTTGGGTGACGTACAACGATCAGTAGACGTTGGATAATAAGTAGAAGCGAGATATCAGACCAAACGCCACCGGCCGCACGAATCACGAATCACCGATCACGAATCACGTTCCCCAGTGAGGTTGAATCCATGAGTGCTAACAATGCGATGTCTCGACGTTCTTTTGTGGCCGGGTCGGTCGCCGCGACTTCGATGGCCGTGTCGGCGCGAGGCGCCTCCGCGAGGGCGCCGCGCGTGATTGGCGCCAACGACCGTTTGCGCATCGGCATCATCGGCGGTGGCGGCAACGCCACGGGCCACATGAAGCGGCTGATGACGATGCGCGAGGACGACAACATCGAGGTTGCCGCCGTGTGCGAGATCTACCAGAAGCGGCTCGATGAGGCCGTCGAGCGGACCGGGGGCAAACCCTACAAAGACTATCGCCGGCTGCTCGACAACCCCGACATCGACTACGTGCTGATCTCGGTCCCCGAGCACTGGCACGCGCAGATGATTCTCGATGCCGCCGACGCCGGCAAGCACATGTACTGCGAGAAACCGATGACCTACTCGATCGACGAGGGCAAGAAGGTCGTCAAGAAGATCAAGCAGACCGGCGTGAAGATGCAGGTTGGCGTGCAGGGCATGTCCGACGATTCCTACGAGACGGCGCAGCGCTACATCAAGGAGGGTGCGCTGGGCAAGATCGTGATGGCGCAGATCGACTATTCGCGCAACCACCTCGACGACTATTGGACCAAGCCTTTTGATGAAGACGTCCGCCCAGGCGAGAATCTCGATTGGGATGCCTTCCTTGGGCCTGCGAAGAAACGTCCGTTCGACGCTGACCGGTTCTTCGCCTGGCGGCGCTATTGGGACTACTCCAGCGGGATCGCGTCGGACCTTTTCGTACACCGCATCACGCGCATCATCAAGGCCTGTGGCCTGACGGTGCCGTCCCGTGTGGTCGCCACCGGCGGGAAGAACTGTTTCACCACGAGCAAGGCCGAGATCCCCGACACCTTCAACATGATGGTCGATTACCCCGAGGGGATTTCAGTTTTACTGGTTTCGTCGATGGCCAACTCCGCGAAGGTGCGCCACCTGATCCGCGGGCACGAAGCGACACTCGAGTTCAACAAAGAGGGTTTCATCATCGAGCCCGAGAGGGAATTTGCCGACAGCCGCGAGAGGATCGTCCACACCAAGACGGGTGCTGAAGATATCACTCTGCATCATCAGAACCTTCACCGTGCCATCCGCTTTGGCGAGCCACTCAAGTGCGATGTCGAGTTGGGTTTCAACGGCATGCTGGCGTGCCGCATGGCGGTCGAGTCGTTGCGGAAGAAGAAGTATTTGGCCTGGGACCAGCGTCGGCAGAAGGTCGTGAAGGCGTAACACCCCGCCCCGTCACCTAGTCCGCGAACCGCCACTCAGAGCCGCAGGCGTGAGCCTGCGTTGAGTAGCCGCTCAAGATCAAGTGATCCCGAAGCGCGCCCGGACCTCTAAAGCGGTGGGTCGAGCGGTTGCGCTGAAGTTGGGTAGCAACTTGGCTAGGGGCCGCTCAACGCAGGCTCACGCCTGCGGCTCCGAGTGGGGGTCGGGGCGGAGAGCTGGCTTAGAGCGATTTCGGCTCATGTTCAAGGCCGTTTGAGCCGTGCTCACGACCCCGTGCTCGAGTAGTTGTCCACACCGCGGTTCCACAGCAGGATCGACGCCACCAGAAACACCACCGTCACCACCGGCAGGAACATCAAGTACGACTGGTACTCGAGCCGCCCGAGCAGGACCGTCGACGGATAAAAGCTCGCGAACCCGAAGGGGATGATCCAACTCAGCAGGAACTGAATGAACGGGCTGTAGATGTTGAGCGGGTAGCGCCCGAAGGCGAGCATGTTGAAGATCGGCGGGATGATGCCGACGCGGTCCTCCACCCAGAACGAGACGCTCGTGAGGAGCAGGAAGACCGACAAATAGATCGTGACGCCGCACCCCGCCGCGAAGACGAGGAACAGCCAGTCGAGCGGCCCGTAGGTCAAGCCCAGTTCGCGCGCCGTGTAGGTGACGATGGCCAGCCCGATGAAGGCATCGCTCAGCGATTCCAAACGGAATTGCTCGCTCATCACCTGAAACAGCGAATGCACGGGCCGCAACAAGATGCGGTCAAATTTTCCTTCGATGATATAGGCTTCGCTGAAGTAATAGAGGTTGATGCTGACCACGTTGAAGAACGAGAGCGGGATCAATCCGAAGCCGTAGAGGAACAGGATCTCGTGGAACCGCCAGCCGGCGATCTCCGGCGAGCGGCCAAAGAGCAGGAAGACGACGCCAATGCCGAAGCCGGTGGCGATCACCGTGGTGGCGACCGAGATGAAGAAGTCTCCTTTGTAGGCCAGGCGGACCTTGGAGTACTGCAGGAAGTATTGAAGCAGCAGTTGGATGTACCGGCGCACTGTGTTTGGTCGGCGGGCTCTTCCCGAAGGTAGAGGGTAGCAAGGTCCAGCCCTCGAGGGCCTAGAGGCAGGCGTAGCGCGGATCTCAGTTTTGAGATCCGCGGCCTTTCGCCCCGGAGAGGCCGAAGGAAAATACCCTCTGGCTTCAGCCGGGGTCAACTTCGCAGAGCCCCCATTTTCTGTACCGGCGCTCGACTCGCGACTCAGAGCCGCGGGCGTGAGCCTGCGTTGAGGAGCTTGACTGGCCTGGGGTACTGCTCGTCGCGCGACGTCCCTCGGCATCGAGCCAAACCCGACTTGGCGGCGCAAGCCTCCAGCCGGCTTCAGGCAAGGTGTAGATGGGACCCTAACAAGTTGTGGCCACCGCGGATTTCCATCCGCGGCTCGGTTGTGGCGCCGGGTCGCTTCAACTCCTGTCGACGTCGACTGCGATTCAACCAGATCAACGCTATCGTCGAGGCAACCGTCGATCTTCAGAGGGTGTTCAGCCCGCCACAACCGACCCGCGGACGGGGGCCGGCAGCGACGCAGGCGCCTACTTGTTCTCGTTGCGGGATTTCGACCGCTCTCCGGAAGAGGAAAGCTCGACCTTGAGCTCGGCAAGCTTGGCTTCGACCTTGGCGATCTCGCCGGAGTCCTGGTCGGCTTTGGGGCTGTTCTTCCACTCCTGAAGCGATCGCTCCCAGTGCTTGCGTGCCTCATCGACCTTGCCCTGTTTGAAGTAGACGTTGGCCAGGTGGGAGTGAACGACGGGGTCACGCTTGACGCTCTCGAGCGACCGAAGCAGGTAGCGCTCGGCGAGGTCCAGCTTCTCCTGGCGGAAGTACAGCCAGCCCGGGCTGTCGAGGTAGGCGCCGTTCTCTGGGTCCAGGTCGAGCGCTTTCTGAATCATGTCGTGGGCTTCGTCGAGCTTCTGGTTCAGGTCGGCCAACATGTAGCCCAGGTAGTTGAGTGCCGAGGCGTTCTTCGGGTCCGCCTCGATCAGGTCACGAAACGCCTTCTCGGCCTCGGCGTGCCGCTTGGCGCGCTCCAGGACGGAGCCCTGCGTGAACAGAACCGTGA
>JAKZVK010000578.1:0-4072 GCA_047516085.1 Bryobacterales bacterium | reverse complement strand
CGGCGGTCGACGACGCGGCCGTTGCGCACGTGAAAGACGTTGACCGCCACCAGCGGGGGCTCGGCGTGGATGCCGAAGATGTCGATGTCATGTCCTTCGGCGGCGGCCATCTGTTGCCGCTCCTTCAGCTCCTCGACGGTTGTGATGAGGTCGCGCAGGCTCGCGGCCTGCTCGAAGTCCATGTTCTCTGACGCTTCGGCCATGCGCCGGCGTAGGTCTTTGACGAGATCGCCGTGGCGGCCTTCGAGGAACGTGCGCACGTCCTTGACGGCGCGGCCGTAGGCGTCGTCGGTGGTGAGACCTTCGACGCAGGGTCCCCAGCAGCGATGGATGTAGTACTCGAGACAGGCGCGCGGGTGGTAGCGCGTCAGGTCGACGCGGCAAGAGGGGATGCGGAAGTAGCGATGGATGAAGTGCACCAGGCGATGCGCCAGGTTGCCGGGGAAGTAGGGGCCGAAGTAGGTGCCGCCGTCCTTGCGCAGCCGCCGCGTGACGTAGACCCGCGGGAAGCGCTCTTTGGTGAGCTTGATGTAGGGGTACGTCTTGTCGTCGCGCAAGAGGATGTTGTAGCGGGGCTTGCTCTGCTTGATGAGGTTGTTCTCGAGCGCCAGCGCCTCCTTCTCGTTCTCGACCGTGATGTAGTCGACGGAGCGGTCTTCCGAGAGCAGACTGCCGGTCTTGGCGTCGGCGAGCTTCTCTTCGAGGAAGTAGCTGCGGACGCGGTCGCGCAGGCTCTTGGCCTTGCCGACGTAGATGACCCGGCCACGAGCGTCTTTGTAGAGGTAGACGCCGGCGGACGTTGGCAGCGAGGCGGCACGCGCCTTGAGCTCTTCGAGATGGGAGAAGGGGGACACGCGGTGGCTTGAGGGCGCTCTGGTAGTGATCTTAGAGTAATGACCGTATCCGGGGGGCTCAACCAGCGGCAAGAGGCGAGAGCGGTTTGGACGAGGTCCTCGGCGGAGAGGATCTCGGTCTCCGTGTTGATTCATCTTGACAGATGGAGGTAGACTCGACTATATTGTAGATTCTTGATGACGAATTTTAGATCTTGGTATACATAGATTAGTGATTAGGTGTAGCTAACTATGCGATGGCGTTGCTTCCAATTGCTGATGGTGGTCTGGCTAGTCGTGTCCGCTCCGGCTCAGGTTCCGGCACAGGCTCAGTCTACTGAACAAGAGAACCGAATCGGGGAACTCGAGGAACGGGTTCGGCAACTGGAGGACATGGTTCAAAGGCTCCTGAGGGAGCGGCCTGGGACTAAGGCACCTGTTGCCGGGGAGCCCGCTGCCGAGGCGCCGTCTGTCCCAACTGAACCCGAGGTCGCACCGGCGATGGCCCTCCGGGAGGACGAACCCGCGGCTCAGGCCGAGCTTCCCATGGCACAGGTGCTTCCAACCGAAACGCCTCAAGGCGAAGAGGTTGCTTCTACCGAAACGAGGCTTCCGTTTTCGGGCTACATGGATTACCACTTCAACAAGCCGCGGGACGAGCCGGGGACACTCGACTTCCACCGTTTCGTTCTGCTGTTCGGGCACAGCTTCTCGGACCGGATTCAGTTCTGGTCGGAGTTGGAGATCGAGCACGCCTTCGTGGAAGGCGCCGAGGAGAGCGGGGAACTGGAGTTGGAGCAGGCCTACCTCGACTTCCTGCTTAAGCCCTGGCTGAACGTGCGAACGGGGATCATGCTCACGCCGGTGGGTTTGATCAATGAGCGCCACGAGCCCCCGACGTTCAACGGCGTCGAGCGGCCCTTCGTGGATACGGTCATCCTGCCGTCCACATGGTTCGATAGCGGCGCAGGGCTCTTCGGCGACCTGGGCAACGGGTTCGTGTACAAGGCCTATGTGATGTCGTCGCTCGATGCCTCGCGGTTTGGCGCCGAAGAAGGCATTCGAGACGGGCGCCAAAAGGCCTTCAAGTCGGTTGCGCAGAACCCGGCCTACACAGGACGGTTGGAGTATCACGGTTTGCCCGGCCTGTCGTTAGGCGGGAGCTTCTGGACCGGACGCAGCGGCTTTGCAACACCGGGGATCAACCCTCGCGTGAACGTCGTCGAGGTGGACGGACGGGCCAGCGTGTCGCGCTTCGACTTTCGAGGCCAGTTTGCCCAGGTGACGATGGACCAGACGGCGCAACTGAACTCGCTGCTGCAGCGAACCGCCGGCGTCAATCCCAACATCGCCGAGCGCATGCGGGGCGCCTACCTCGAGGGCGCCTTTCACCTGTTTCCTCGCTGGTACCGGCATGACCTGGTGGCGTTTGCGCGCTACGAGGATTTCGATACGCAGAACAAGATGGCGCCGGGCTTCCTCCCGCTCAACGAATTCGACCGGACGGCTTGGGTGACGGGCCTGACGTACTACCCGGAACCGGACATCGCGCTCAAGTTCGACTACACGTTCATGAACAATAAGAGTTCATTCATCAAGCCGAGGGATTCGCTGAATCTTGGCGTGGGGTGGTGGTTCTAATGCCGAGGCTGGCAACCGGATTAGGTCTAGCGCTCGTGCTGGCGGGTCTCTTCCTCGCAGCCCGGCCCGCGCCCGGGGAGAACATGGAAGAGCCGGATCGAGTCATCCGCATTGTGGCTGAGCGATTCACCTTCGTTCCCTCTCAGATCAAGTTGAAGCAGGGCGAGGTCGTGGAACTGCGCATCCGCAGTCTCGATACGAATCACGGCTTTCGGATCCGGGAAGCGGGTGTCAACGTAGTGGTTCCGAAGCGCGGCGGGGGCGAGGCGAGGATTCTGTTCCGGGCGCAGAAGAAGGGACGATTCCCGTTCGAGTGCTCCAAGGCTTGTGGCGCGGGTCACACCATCATGCGCGGCAGTATCGTTGTGCGTTGAGTGAGAGCGATGAGAGTCTTTCGGTTAGTGGTAATGGCGGGTGTGATGGCCGGTTGTTTGCCGGGCCAGCAGTCCGTGCCGCTGTCGCGCACACGGATGCAGTTGTCGGAAAAGGTGGCGGTCGTGCCGCCTGCGCCCGAGCAAGGCCGGCCATCTCAGCCCGGGAATCCTCTTGCGGGCATCACCGCCAACGAGTTCGAACTGTTCCGCGTTGGCTTGGATGATTTCGTCGAGGTCGAAGATGCGGGCGAGGGCCTGGGGCCTGCTTTTAACGGACTCGGTTGCTCGCAGTGCCATAGCACGCCGGCCATTGGAGGCGTCGGGCCGGTGTCGGAGATGCGCGCCGGGCATCTCGACGAGAACGGCAACTTCACGGTGCTCTCCGGCGGGACTCTATTCCACCTTTTCTCGCTGCCCAACCACGAGTGCCAGCCGAAGATTCCGCCCGAGGCCAACGTGATCGCGCGGCGCATCCCGATCCCGCTATTCGGCGCCGGACTGGTCGAAGCGATTGCGGATGAAACGATTCGCGCGCTCGAAGACCCCGATGACGGTGACGGCGACGGCATCAGCGGACGCGTGGCGTTGATCACCGACGTGGCTACCGGCGACCTCCGCGTCGGCCGTTTCGGGTGGAAGAGCCCGCACGCGACGCTGCTCGCTTTCTCGGGCGATGCCTACCGCAATGAAATGGGCATCACCAACGACCTGTTTCGCGAGGAGGTCGCCAACGGAGTGGATCCGGAGACGTTGAAACTGTGCGATCCGGTTCCCGATCCCGAGGACGGGATCGACCCCCTGACCGGGTTGCGCGGGATCGACGCTTTCGAGTTGTTCATGAAGTTCCTGGCTCCGCTGGATCGAGGCCCGATCGATGGCCAGGTTCGCGCGGGCGAGGCGGTGTTTCACTCGATCGGCTGTGCGTCGTGCCACGTGCCGGTGCTGATGACCGCCGCGAGCCCGAACCCTGTCTTCGATCGCCGGCCGGTGCCGTTGTTTTCGGATCTTCTGTTGCACGAGCTGGGTACGGGCGACGGTATCGAGCAGGAAGCTGCGTTGCCCAATGAAATTCGTACCCCGGCGCTGTGGGGCTTGCGCTTCCGGCGGCCCTTCCTTCACGATGGCAGCGCGGCCACGGCGCTCGATGCGTTGTTGCGACACGGCGTTGAGGCCGAGCGGGCCCGCGACAACTATCTTGCGCTTACCCCCGAAGACCAGCAGGCC
>JAKZVK010000577.1:0-3972 GCA_047516085.1 Bryobacterales bacterium | reverse complement strand
TTCATGCTCCATTGTGGAAAACCGAGCCGGGCGAAAACCGCCTGCGCGAGTTGAAATCGATAAAACCTGCGGTGAACCCTAAAGTGGTGATACCGCGCCGGTTACGCAGAGCAGCCAAGGCGTTAGCCGGACACTACTGGTCCCGACTCTTCTCAATGACAGCGCCAAAGAGAACCACGCCTGGATCGTGCGCCTGACCTATGACTTCGGCAATCTCTTGGACGATGCCGTCCCGCTTGGAGCGCTCCAAGCTCCGCCAGAATTTCCCCTTGCCCGTTCTCATGTCCGTGGCGTGGAACGTGACCGGTGGCAAGAGCGGAAAGTGTCTGTCCTGTACTTTTTCAACCTGTTGGGCCAGGAAGTAGGTTTGCCTTTCGAATACCGCGGCACCGGCGAGGACAAAATGTCGGTCCGCAGGGTCGCTCTCGTTCCCCGACTCGTCTAGGTAGAGGAGGTGCAACGTAAAAAAGGCAACTGCCGACGGTGGACCGTCTCGAGCTTGCGAAAAGGAAGCTCTGGCAGTTGCAACTCGATTATATCATGCACTCCGGGTGCCAGCAGCCAGCCGTTTCGCCGGAACTCGCAGAGGCGGCGTTCGGTACCACGAGCGTTTCTCGTCAGCCGGACGGGATTTCTTGCCACTCGCGCCCTTGTGACTCGGCGACGGCGTGGCTGGTGAGAGCGCCTTGATGGGTATTGACGCCGGCGCGCAAAGCGGCGTCTGCTACGAAGGCAGACTCGACGCCGCCGTCGGCCATGCGTTGCAGATAGGGCAGAGTGGCGTTGGTAAGGGCGAAGGTCGACGTGTTCGGCACCAGGGCGGGCATGTTGGTCACGCAGTAGTGACGCACGCCGTCAACCTCGTACACCGGATCGCTGTGCGAGGTCGGCCGCGAGGTCTCAGCACAGCCCCCTTGGTCGATCGCGACATCGACGAACACCGAGCCCTTTTTCATGCCTCGTATCATGTCGCGGCGGATCACCTTGGGTGCCGACGCTCCCGGCACCAGCACTGCCCCGATGAGTAGATCGGCACGCGGCAGCACCTCGGCGATATGGGTGGGGTTAGAGGCCAGAGTGGTGACCTTCCCGAGGAACATGTCGTCGAGTTCGCGCAGACGCTTGAGGTTCTTATCGATCACTGTGACGTGCGCGCCGAGACCCTCGGCGACCCGCGCGGCATTGGTCCCCACGATGCCCCCGCCGATGACCACGACCTCCGCCGGCGGAACGCCCGGCACGCCCCCGAGCAATACGCCGCGTCCGTCGTAGTACTTCTCGAGGTACTGGGCGCCCACCTGTACCGAGAGCCGCCCGGCAACCTCGCTCATGGGCTCGAGCAGCGGCAGCCGGCCGTCGGGCTCCTGGACGGTCTCATAGGCGATCCCCGTGACGCGGGCGTCGAGCAACTGTCGGGTCAAATCAGGCAGCGGCGCGAGGTGCAGGTACGTGAACAGCACCAGGCCGGGACGCAGGTATCCCGTCTCGACCGGCTGCGGCTCCTTGACTTTGATGACGATCTCGGCCTGCCGCCAGACGTCGGCGGCGGAGTCCACCAGGATTGCACCGGCCTGGCGGTAGTCTTCGTTCGGTATCGAGCTGCCCTCGCCCGCCCCGGATTCGACCAACACCTCGTGGACCGATTCACGCAACGCCAGCACCCCGCTAGGAACCAAGCCCACCCGGGTTTCCCCGTTCTTGATTTCTTTCACTGTGCCTATGACCACGGAACGCCTCCCGGAGGTCCGTCACCCGCCCCTCTGCTTAATTAGATTCGCGGGGCGGGCCCCCCGTTTCACCAACTCAGTCGGAACGATCACGGGCGAGAGCCACAAGTTCGCCGACGACGCAGCTCAGCTCGTCGATCAGGGGCGTCGTGCCGGACCGCTTGAGAGCCTCGACTAGGGCCTGGTAGTACCACAACGAGCCTTGTTTGCCCCCGCTGAAGCGCTCCCATACCTCATCGCCCAGGCGGCGGTATTCGTTCAACGTCGAGCGGGCATTGTGCAGCTTGTCGGAGGCGCACACGAGCCGGACGGACTCGGGAGCCGATGCCAGCCTGGCGACAAAGGCACGTTTTCGTTCCTCCCAGGGAGGTTTGGGCGTTACGTCTGTATCGGTACAGCCCTCGACGATCCCGGCGACCCGCGAGCCGAAGCGCCGATCAATCTCTTCCCGCGTCGAATCGCCGCCCTGGTCTTCAATTGCGTCGTGCAGAAGAGCGGCGATGGCTTCGTCTTCGTCGCCGCCGTGGTCCAAAACCGAGGCGGCGGCGGCGAGAAGGTGGGCCAGGTAGGGCACGTTGCCGCCCTTGCGGCGCTGGTGGCGGTGGAGTTCGCTCGCGTAGGCGAGAGCTTCGTCGAATCGTGGGCCGAGATTCATGGGTTGAAGGAATCGGCAGGCAGGTGCTGAGTCGACAAGGGGTTTCCCCAGTGTAGGAGAAACCCGGCCGGAAGGGTTGCTCGACATCATCTCTGCTCCGCCGCTTCTCTGCTCCAGGGCTTTGCCAGACCTGACTGCACGGCGGACGCGGATGCCATCGCGGCGCGGGCACGGCATGCCGTGCCCCTACTTTCCGACAGTGCGCATCGGCCTACGGGCGGTTCTGGAGTCCGCTGAGCATACGCTCGTCTAAGACGGATCGCTTAGCCGCATCAAAAGCGGGCTCGGGTATAATTCCGTTAGCGTATTTCTCCTCCGCAGATGGGCTGGGCGGGGGACTTTCGCTCCGGGGAGGATCTGCCGAGGTAGTAGAAGGAGGGTTCGTGCCATGAGCCAAGTCGTCGAGCCCCCGATCCCCGTAGCCGAACGGCCCGTCCCCCCGGTGCGGCAGGCAAAACGCGGCCTGAAAGAGCCCTGGCGGCGTCTCTTCGATCCGGTAGACATCGCCCCGCTGGCCTACTTCCGGATTGTCTTCGGGGCCATCATGCTCTGGGAATGCTGGCGCTACACCGATGCCGGCTGGATCGCGCGGTATTGGATCGACAAGCCCTTTCATTTCACGTACTTCGGCTTCGGCTGGGTCCATCCGTGGCCCGGTGACGGCATGTACTATCACTTCGCGGTGATGGCCATCCTAGCGGTATGTATCGCGTTGGGGTATCGCTACCGGCTGAGTGCGACGCTTTTCTTCTTCGCGTTCACGTACATGTTCTTGCTCGAAAAGTCCACCTACCTCAACCACTTCTACATGGTCAGCCTAGTGAGCTTTTTGATGATCTTCGTTCCGGCTCACCGTACGTTCTCCCTGGATTCGACCCGACGGACCGAGATTCGCTCCGACACCGCTCCTGCTTGGACGCTGTGGACTCTACAAGCGCAACTGGGAATCGTCTATTTCTTTGGCGGTGTCGCCAAGATCGACGGCGACTGGCTGCGCGGCGAGCCGCTCCGCATGTGGCTGGCCGACAGCACGGACTTCCCCATCATCGGCTCGCTGTTCACCGAAGAGTGGATGGTTTACTTCATGGCCTACTCCGGCGTGCTGCTGGACCTGTTGATTGTCCCGGCCATCCTGTGGCGCCCCACTCGATTCTTCGCGCTAGGGTCGATCACGCTCTTTCATCTGATGAACGTGAAGTTATTCAGCATCGGCATCTTCCCGTGGTTCATGATTTTCGCCACGCTGATCTTCTTGCCGGCCCATTGGTTCCGCTTCTCGTGGCCGGCGTATGAGGAACACGTGCGGCGGAAGGCGCGGGTCCGTGCGGCGGCAGCGTCGCGGAAGCGGTTTGCCCGGCGGCCATGGGAAGCCTCGGCGTGGCTGCGACCGTCGCCCACGTTCATCGTGGCCTGCCTCGGTCTTTACTTCGGCATTCAACTCTTCATGCCGTTGCGGCACTGGCTCTATCCGGGTAATGTGAACTGGACCGAGGAGGGGCACAACTTCTCATGGCACATGAAGCTGCGCACCAAGTCGGCCTCGATCCGCTTCTTGATGACCGATCCGGACAAGGATCAAACCTGGGTGGT
>JAKZVK010000576.1:0-2888 GCA_047516085.1 Bryobacterales bacterium | reverse complement strand
TCGTCTCAGCGCGGCAACGTGCACTTCGCTCGTGAGACCCTGGCGCGCCTGCGGCGCCTGGCGGCGGACGCGGCGGTGACGGTGCGCGCCGACGCGGGGTTCTTCTCCTATGACATGATCGCGGCCGTCGGCGCCCACAACGCCTGCTACTCGATCACGATCCCGCAGAACGCCAAGGTCAAAGCAGCCATAGCGGCCATCGACGACGACGACTGGGCAAGCATCGAATACACCCGCGGCGGCGAGGCGCAAGTCGCTGAGACCACCATCGAAGCCGGCCGCCGCGGCGACAAGCTCCGCGGCGACGACGCCAAGCCCGCGAAGCTGCGGCTCATCGTGCGCCGCAGCCGCCTGCTCGGCGCCCAAGGCGAGCTGTGGCCCAACTGGCGCTACCACTGCTTCGTCACCGACAGACACGACCTCGACACCAAAGCCGCCGACGCAAACCACCGAGCCCACGCCACCGTGGAGCTCGCCATCAGAGACCTCAAAGAGAGCGCCGGGCTCAGCCGCTCCCCCTCAGGACGGTTCCCCGCCAACGGCGCCTGGCTCGCCTGCTGCGTGCTCGCGCACAACCTCGCCCGCTGGACCGCCCGCCTCGGGCGTACCCACCCCGCGCGCCAGCTCACCGTCGCAGCCACCATCCGCAACCGGCTCCTCACCGTGCCGGGCCGCCTCGTCAACCACAGTGGCCGCCACAGACTGCGCCTGCCGCTCAACTGGCCCTGGCAGAACACCTTCACCACCGCCCTGCAACGAATCCGCAACCTGCCCTTGCTCATCTGAGCCGCCGCTCAGCGCCCGGCGCAGCGCAGCCGAACCCCACCCGCCACCAACCCGCCACAGCCCCGCACTCCAGTCCTGCACGCCCCAAAACGCGCCGGCCCGCACACACGCACCAGCCCAGCGGCCACCCGGCCCCAAACGCCGATCCCACAAACCCGTCGGTGGATTCAGGCTTAGCCCGAGCGAGATTCGCTCAAAGCGTGACCGTCTTATGGCGGTGTTGGCCGCCGTCCTCGAGGAGTCGACGGATGTCTCAAAGAAGGACAGCCCTGTCTGTGATCATCACTCAGCGCTCGTTGCGCATCTCGATCCGCAGGACACGATCATCAGCTTCAACTATGACTGCGTGGTTGACCACGCGTTGCGACGAACCGCGCCCGGCCGCTGGTCGGCCAAGTACGGCTACAGCCTTCCCAAACCCAGCAGAGTCGACGGGCACGCGCACTGGGACGCGGATCAACCGCCCGTCGGTAGCAACAACACGATCAACCTTCTGAAGCTGCATGGTTCGCTGAACTGGCAGTTGCCGACTGCTGAACTGGCCGATGATGGTCAGATCCGACTCAAGCAGCGTCTATACCAGCAGAACGGCACCCCGCGTTTCACGATCATCCCTCCCGAGTTCATCAAGAACATTCGGGACGACTCGAACTTCGAGGCGCTGTGGCGCAACGCAGAACGCGCTATCCGCCACGCCGAAGTGATCGCACTCGTCGGCTTCTCGTTTACACCAACGGATCTGCACGTGGACTCGCTCTTTCGCATCGCGCAGGCGGGTGGCAACAATCGGCTCCGGTCGCTCGTGATCGCGAACCCATCAAAGAGTGACAGGCGGAGGATTCGTTCAGTATTCTCGCGCTCACTTGAGCAAGGGTGTCTCGTGCGTCAGTACTCCACACTGGGCGACCTCGCCACGCATGTGGCAACCGTGCTGGGCCGGTGAGGCAGTCGATTGCCGCTTGCGCAGGGGAGACGTAGATGGCGTTGTCCTTGGTCCAGGTGCGTTCGAACACGATCTGATCGTAAGGCAGGGCTATGACAACGTTCCCTCCATTTCGGACAGGACGCAGCCGCGCCCCCACCGCGATCCGTTCAGGGTCCTCGGCGTAGACGACTGCGATCTCGGGCGCGGCGACAGACACCAGCGGCGAGGCAGCGAACGATCCGGTGATGGCCCATCGCTTCGTGTTGCTCGCGGCGAGATCTTCGCGGAACTGTTCGGGCCCGGCGGACGCGATCCAGTTGGTCGTCTCGTTGGAATCGAGCAACGAGTAGCTGGCGGTGATCTGGCCTAGCAGCGACTCCCATTCGACATGTTCAACGGGCCCTCGAGGTACACGGCTGATCAGTAGTTCGTCGGTCAGCGCACTCAGTAGCCTTGAGACGTAGCCAGCATCAGCGTCGATGGCATTGGCCAGCTCACTCACTCCGTAAGGGGGTTGCACTTCGGCGAGCGTGCGCAGCAGAGCCCAGGCCCGCGGGCCGCGAATGTTCAACCGCGGCACAGTCGGGGGAGACGGGTCGCGCTGTGCTCCCTCGGTGCGGAAGACAATCCCGGGTCGCTTCACTACGGCACTGACGTTGCCGGTTTGGTCGACGTAGCCGTATCCGATGTCTTCGAGAAGCTCGCGGCTGCGGGGACTCAGCCATTCGCCGGCGATGATCGTGTCGACCTCCGGCTCAGGAAGCGCGACGACTTCGCGGGGCGTGAGATCTCTGCGGACAATAACGGTCAGCTCGCCTGAGACGTCGTCGGTTGAGGTGACCCGAATGATGCCGCCGTCGTCAGAGCGTCGACCAATCTCGATCTCCCAATCCGGTGGCGCGAGCGAGTCGAGCGACTCTACGGTCGCGGCGAACAGACGTCGTGTGCTTGAGAGACAGGTTTGCGTGCCATGAACAAGTCGCCGATCGAGGCAAGTCCGGAGTGCCCGGAACGATTCTGAGGGACGTGCTTAGACTATCGACTTGTTTGGAACAAACAAAAGAGCTTTGTAGGCACGACTTCTAACGGATCTTCTAACGGACGGTCTGAAACAGGCTGTTATCCACAGGGACACGCCGACACGTTCATCAGGCATAACACCAGGTCAACCGCATTT
>JAKZVK010000575.1:0-5608 GCA_047516085.1 Bryobacterales bacterium | reverse complement strand
GACGCCGGCCGCAAAGCCTACTTCCTGCTCACCGACGCCATGGAGAAGAGCGGCTACGCCGCCATCGCCAAGTTAAGCATGCACCAGCGGGAATACACGGTACTCATGCGCGCGCGCGCCAAGGGGCTAACACTGCACACGATGTACTACCCCAACGAGATCCGCCAGTTGGAGGAGTACGGCCAGGACACTGACCTCGAGGTGAAGCCCCAAGAGGCCGAACTGGCGACGCAGTTGATCGAAAGTCTTGCCGCACCCTTCGAGCCCGCCAAGTACAGCGACGCTTACCAGCAGCGGCTCAAAGAACTGATCGACGCCAAACGGGAAGGCAAGGAAACAGCGCCGACCGAGGGGCCGCGGCTGGCGCCCGTCATCGACCTGATGGAAGCCCTCCAGAAAAGCCTCAAGGGCGGACCCAAGGAGCGAGGCCCGGCACGTGCCACCGAGGCGGACGCGTCCACCGACAATTCCCGCTCAGCCGGCAAAAGAACGAGCCAAGTAGGCTAGAGCCCGGTCGGATCAGCTCACGAGGCGATTCGGCGTCTTCCAGCGGATGGTTGCCTGCAGGGTGTCGCCGATCCAACCGCGCGAAGGGATCGTCTCGGCGACGGTGACCAGGCTGCGGTCCGCTGAAGCCGCGACTACATGGAAATTGCCCATGCGGGAGACTTGCTCGGGCTCGTTGATTCCGTCGCCCTTCATAGGGATCAGTATTTGCTCGGTGTCGCGCAGCAGGACGACACCCTCGGTGCTCTGGGGGTCCACGCGCGCGACGTACAGGGGCGCCCGCCACCGCATCACGTTGGCGTTCGCCTCGGCCTTGCGCGTGTAGACCAGATACAGGCCGTCGCTATGCTCGAGCCAATGCTGCTGCGTCGTCGACATGACGAGAGGCTCGCCGTTCTCCCACGTCCAGGGCTTCTTCGGCCCCCATTCCAAACCATCGTCCGAAACCGAAACGTAGCCGCGCTCATCCTCTGCACGGATCGTCATGTAGTAGCGCCCGCCGAAGTTCGCAAGGGATGGCTCCAGTAGGCCTCGCTTGACGTCCAGCTCCAGTTGATTGCCCGCCCGCTCGACGCGTAGCGTGTCGCCGTCAAAGCTGCATAAGACGGTACCCACGACGCGGTCGGTCCTCTCGTAGGAGGCATAGGTCAGCGGGACCAGTACCTCTCCGCTTGGCAGCGTGATGCGCTGCGAGCAGTTGCTGCCGTAGATGCGGCCGGCGGCCGGGTTGTCCCATTCGAGCTTGCGGGGCTCACTCCAGGAGCCGTCGGCATGGCGCACCAAGTAGACGGGCCAGCGTTGCTCGTTGGGGCGCGTGAGCCTGTTATCAAGATAGTAGACGTTCCAGCCCATGAAGATGACCGAGTCGGTCTGGGGGTGGTGTTGCGGGACGGTGTCGCAAACACCCTCCTCGACGCCGTCGGGGTGCTTCGTGCGGCCGAGCCCGGGGATGGGCACGGGGTCGCTCCACGTCTCGCCGAGGTCGGTTGATTCGGACCAATGCACCGGGCCGAAGACGTCCGAGCCCGAGATGGTCTGCACCGCCATGAGCAGCTTCGATTGAGGCTCGCCGGGCACCAGACAGGGCCGCGGATGGAACCAGGTGTAGTCGGTATCACGGCCGTGCCAGATGGCTGAAACATCGATCTGATCGATCAGCGAGTCGGGGGCGGGAGCGCGGGGCTCCGGCGTGGAGCAAGCAGGCGAGGCGAGGGCGGCACCCGCCGAGATCCGGACGAAACCACGTCGTGACAGCATGGAGCCCCGATTATATCGCTGCCCATGAGCAGCTTGGGCCACGTTCGAGCGGCTCTCTCTGCCGGCCCGTGTTCCGCCCGCCCCTCTTTGACCCTGATTGACCGCCCCCCAGCGCCTTGATAGACTGGAGTTTCGTAAACGAGGCGCCCGGCGCGCAGGATTTGGCGCGCTTGCGGGTGAGTTAACTGATGCCAAAAAGAACGTTTCAACCTAATCGAAGGCGGCGAGCCAAGACGCACGGCTTTCGCGCCCGCATGAAGACTCCCGGAGGAAGGAGGGTGCTGGCAAACCGGCGGGCGAAGGGTAGGCATGTCCTCACCGTCAGCTCGGAACGGTAGCGTCACTGCACCCGGTCTTCCTGGTTCCCAACGATTCCCCCAGTTCAGGCGCCTTCGCAAGAGAGCCGAGTTCCAGCGAGTCTACGAAGAAGGTGCGCGAGTGACCAGCGCCCTTTTTTCGGCTTTCGTGCGTGATGCGCAGACGAATGAGCCGGGCAAGGTCGGCTTCACCGTGCCTCGCGCCGTCGGTGGGGCGGTCGTACGGAATCGAGTGAAGCGGCGGCTTCGCGAGGCGGTCCGGCGCCACTGGGCGGACCTTCCCGACGGATACCAAGTCGTTATCCACGCACGAAAACGTTTGGTTGACGTTGAGTGGGCCAAGCTTGAAAGTGAGTTACAGCGAATACTCCGAAGAGCTTCTCATGGATCAGCCGAGTCTCGCACAAAACTCTCCGGCCGCTGAGTCCTCGCTGAACCTGGGTCAGCACCTGGTGGTGTTCGGATTACTGTTCTACAAGGCAATCTTCTCCCCGCTGATGCCGCTCTGCTGCAAGTTCCACCCGAGTTGCTCGATGTACGCCAAGGAAGCCGTCGAGCGCCACGGAGTGCTCCGTGGATTGTCATTGACCGCTCGACGCCTGCTGCGCTGCCGCCCGTTTACGCAGGGCGGCTACGATCCCGTACCCGATGCCTGAAGAAAACGACGAGCAATTCATGCAGCGCCGGCTGCTGCTGGCCTCCGTGTTGTCGGTCATGGCGCTGATGAGTTGGGTGTACATGAATCGTACGCCTCCCGAGGAGGTGGACCCATCGCTGCCTCCGGCCGGCGGGCAAGCCGAGCAAGCGGAAGCTCCCTCGACCGAGACACCGGCGCCTCCACCGACGATCGAGGCAGCGGAGCCAGGGGAGAGTGCCGCTGAAGCCTCCGCCGAAACGAAAGCCGCCACCTCCGAACAAGAGATCGTCGTCGAAACCGACACCTACACGGTCAAGTTTTCAAACCGTGGTGGTGTGGTCACGAGCTGGGTCCTGAAGGATTACGACTCGGCGGCTGGCGGTCCGCTCGAGTTGGTCCACCAGGAGGGCGGCAAGGAGTTCGGCTACCCCTTCTCACTCGAGCGGTCTGACGGCAAGAAGCTCGACGATCTCAACAAGGCCTTGTTCGTCGTTAACGGCGGCCCCAGCCGCCGCAACGCCCCAGCGACGGTGGAATTCGAATACGCCCGTGGCGGCAACCTCGCCCGCAAGACGTTTCGCTTCGAGCGCGAGGGCAACCTGGTCGAGGTTGAGAGTGAGCTGCGGAAGAACGGGCAGCCCGTGTCGCACTTGTTGGCCTGGAGTGGAGGATTCGGCGACACAGCGCAGATGCAAGACTCGCTCAATAGCTCGACGTTCCACTACGATCCCGTCGCCCGCGAGCTTGTGCGCCGCTCCGCCGGAGGAGCCAGTTGGTTTTCTGGTTGCAGCGGAGAGGACCCGAACGGCAGCCGTCTCGCCATCAGCGGACCCTTTGGCTACATCGGTATCGATGACCGCTTCTTCGTCGCGGCGTTCTTGCCGGTGGATACAGATCAGACCCTCCGCATCGAGAGTGGGTCGGTCGAAATCGCACCCACCGAGGATGCCGACAAGGAGGCCTTCCCAACCATCGCCGTCGGCTCGGGTGACGTCAACCGCTTCCAACTCTTCGTCGGCCCCAAGGTGATGAGCCTTCTCGCCGATACCAAACCCGAGCTGCGCAGCATCGTAAGTTTCGGGTTCTGGAGTTTCATCGCGGAGCCGATTTTCCTGGGCTTACACTGGACCCATGACAACGTCGTTGGGAACTACGGTTGGAGCATTATCCTGCTGACCATCTTCATCAACTTCGCGCTGTTCCCTCTGAAGTGGAAGAGCATGAAGTCCATGAAAAAGATGCAGTCCATTCAGCCCCAGGTCAAGCAGATCACCGACAAGTACAAGGGCCTGGGCATGCGGGACCCCAAGAAGCAGCAACAGCAGGAAGAAACGATGGCCCTCTACAAGGAGTACGGGGTCAACCCGATGGGAAGCTGCTTGCCGATGCTGCTGCAGTTCCCGTTCTTCCTCGGTTTCTACAACGTATTGACGGTCGCCATCGAGATGCGCGGCGCCGAGTGGCTGTGGGTCAGTGACCTCTCGAGTCCTGAAGATCTGCAAATCCGCGTCCTACCCATCGCCATGATCGCGACGCAGTTCTGGATGCAGAGCATGACGCCCACGCCGTCGGCCGACCCGGCACAGATGCGGCTGATGAAATTTATGCCGCTCATGTTCGGGGTCATCTTCTACGGGTTCTCGAGCGGCCTTGTGTTATTCTGGTTGACTGGCAATCTGGTTGGGGTCATTCAGCAACAGCTTCTCAACCGCTTCTCTTCGGAAGAAGTCGTGATCGAGAAGCCGAAAGTCCGGCGCAAGAAGAAGTCCAAAGGCTGAAGCTGAAATCGTCGCCCCCGCGCGCTGCCGCGTTTATCGCAACCGTATGTCGGATCACCCCTGGACGGTGGAGCAGTTTCGTCCTAAGCTCGACGAATTCCTGAAACCCCTGCTGAGGCTGTCGCGGCTTGACCTCGATTACGAACTTCGCGAGGGCGGCGGCGACGACAAGTTTATTTCCCCGGACATCACCGTCAGTTTCGACGGCAAAGACCTGGACTTGCTTCTAGCGCAACGCGGCGAACTGCTGCTGGCGCTGGAGCAACTGACGCTCGAGGCGATCGGCGTCTCCCACTCCAACCGCTACCGCATCATCTTCGACGCTCGCGACTACCGCTTGATGCGGATCGAGGAGTTGCGGTTGAGCGCCCAAACCGCCGCCGACAATGTCAAGCGCACCGGCGTCGCGTTCCGATTCAATGCCATGTCGTCTCGGGAGCGCCGTATCATTCACCTCGCTCTGCGAGACGATCCGGAGGTTACGACGCTCTCGGATGGCGTGCCGCCGAACCGCCACGCGGTCGTCCGCAAGGCCGAGACCTAGCGTGGCGGCCAGCCGTATTTGGACCGGCGACGACGTTGCCAATTCCTGATCCCTCCGCCTACCCGGAAGATACGATCGTCGCGGTTTCGACCCCACCCGGCCGCGGCGGCATCGGGATCGTCCGCCTCTCGGGCGCCCGGGCGCTTTCTGTTTCCGAAGCCTTTATTCGTCTTCCAGCCTCCCAAAGCTTCCATCCTCGCAAAGCGACTCTGGCGGAACTGATCGACGCAAAGGGCGAGGTCGTCGATCAGGGACTGATCACCTTCTTCCCAAAACCTCACTCCTACACGGTGGAAGACGTGGTCGAGATCTCGTGCCACGGCTCGCCGGTCGTGCTCGCTTTCGCGGTGGAGCGCGCCATCGAGGCGGGCGCACGCTTGGCCAAGCCCGGCGAGTTCACCGAACGGGCCTACTTCAACGGGCGGCTTGACCTGTCGCAGGCGGAAGCCGTGCGTGACTTGATCGAGGCCACGACGCTTTATCAGGCCCGCGTGGCGACCCAGCAGGCGCAGGGGGCGCTGGCGCGACGGCTGGCTCCCATCAAGAAGCAGCTTTGCGAACTGATCGC
>JAKZVK010000574.1:0-3940 GCA_047516085.1 Bryobacterales bacterium | reverse complement strand
CGCTGGAGCTTCTGTTGTGCGGCCAGCCGTGCAATCGTTCTTGGCGAAACTTGTAGAATCTCCGCGGCTTCGGCCTGGGTTTTCCAGTCCTCGAATTGGTCGGTTCCCATCGTCGTCCTCCTTTGATATGGACACATTTGGACAGTGTCTAGATTGTCCAGATGTGGATACCGGGACTCTGGCCGTCTGGCCGTTTTCCACAAAACGGCGTTAATAGCGGGAGTTTTCAACGCTCAAACGCCAGTACCAGGAGGTCGACCGTCGCTCAAACGCCAGTACCACGTACAAGTAGTAGATCAAGTAGTACGTACGACAAATAGGCACACACCTTCTCCCTGTGGATTTTCGGAACCCAAGAACGGCTCCAGATCGGCTTAGACGGGCGGAAAATGGGGGATAGGACTGGGGACAGCCACGCCAACCACCACGATTTCCTTCTGTTTCGGTCCCATGATGGCGGAGAGAGCCTCCGCCATCATGCTCCGCTGGGCGCACACCCACCTGGACGCCATCGAGCGCGCGCGACGCTGGTCAAGTTCATCGCGCGGGGGACAGGCTCGGCTCAGGCCGCGGCCGACTAACCTGACGCGCGAGCGGGACAGCCAGGGCGAGGTCCTGGACGACGTGGCGGCGCTGCGCGGCGATCCGGACGACGTGGCCGCGGTGGCCGACACGCTGGCGTTCGACCACAAGTACACGTCGGGCGTGATCGCCTGGGCGCCAGAGGACCAGCCGAGCGACCAGGACATCGACCGGGTGCTCGACGAGTTCGAGCAGAGCGCCTGGGCCGGGCTGGCCCCGCCGGGCGCGCGCCGGGTCGTCAGGGCGGCTCCAGCCCTGGTCGAGGTTGCAGGCCTCGACCAGCGGGCCATAGGTCTGTTCCCAGCCCGGCGGCGCGAGGCTCTTTCCCGTCTCCTGCCTTTCTTCCCCCACGGGTCACAGGTCTGTACGAACCCCAGCGGATCGTGGAGGTACTGCCAGACGAACTCAGCGAGTGAACTGTCAGCTTCGTTGACGGAACCCACTACGTCCGGCCCTTCTTCCAGACGTCGGGATTCTTCTTCCCGTGCCCGGCCTTCACGGCCCGCTCTCTGGCCTCGATCAGCTTGTCCTCAACGTGCCGGTGGTCGACCAGCTCCACCCGCTCGGTCAGGAGACTGAAGTGCTTCGCCGCCATCTCGGTCCACTTGTGCAGGGAGTCGATGCGGTACTTCACCGTGCCGTCGTCGGCCTCCACGATCTTGTCGATGATGGCGGCCTCGTTGCTGCTGAGTTCCTCGAGCGGCTTGAACTTCCCGTCCTTCCACACGAGCTGCCTCACATCCCGCATGAGGTGGCGACGTATCGCCTCCAGCACGTTCTGGGCGCTTAGGTCGGCCTTGGCTAGGGCCTTGGCCTCGCCCTCGGCGATCAGTTTTTTGATCTGAGGTTTTCTGAGGTTTTCATACCCGATCTCGCTCGCCGTTTTAGCGCTGTACCCGGCCCTGATGGCTGCTTTGGTGGCGTTCAGGTCCAAGCGGTACTCCCGGACGAAGGCCGCCTGCTTCGGGGTTAAGCCCTTGGTGGTGGCAAGGCGGGCGGGACGGGGGGGAGGGAGACGAGCGGTTTTCTTCTTCGCGATCTTCTTCGCGGTCTTCTTGGCACTGCCCATAGCTCTCTATTTCGGCGCTGTGGGTCGTTCAGTAACACGAACAGGTGGCCAGCGATCCACCCGGCCCGCTCCAGCATACGCAGCCGGTGCACCCACGATGAGCCATGACTGACTCGGCAACAAGCTGGATCGAGAACGAGGATCTCCGGTGGTGTTCGAGGTGGCACTCCCGCCGGGAAGCGAACACGGACCGGCCGTGGATCGGCCGGCGCTGCGTAAGGCGGGCCTGGTTTCGTCGCAAGCGTTCCGGATCGGGCTTGCGGTGCCGACGCTCACCTGGATACCCGGCCTGATGCGGCGGCCGCGGCGGGGACAGGTGGGTGACGGGGGCCGGGCGGGTTGTGGATCGGTGCTGGAGTACCTCCGGGTGAACGAAGAGGCGTGCTAGACGACCTGGCGGCGTAGGCTTTCGCGGTCTCGTCGGGATGGCGCAGCCAGGGATGCTCGGGCTCGGGGTGGCGCCCGTCGGCATCTGGCGCTGCCGGCTGGACCGCCCAGGGTGCTGGCCGGAGCAGCTCTTCGAGCGCGACTTGGATCGAGCGATGCGCGCGGTCGATGACTGGCAGCAGCGGATTCGGCGAGGCCTTCCCGCCCTCGGTCGTGACGTGGTTCAGCGTCGAGGTCAATGGGGTGAAATATTATTTCCTGGTTGAGCGAATTTACGACAGGCTTTTAACCGTCAAGAATAGAGGCGCCCAAGGCGACGCGGAGAACAACGGCCGGAGGCTAGTTCGGGCGGAGAGTGGGCTGTGATGCTGGAGAGCGAAGCAAAAAAGGTGCGAGAACAAAAGGTTCTGGAGGCGGAAGGTTTATACGAAGAGCTACGGGATTACATAATTCATAGCTACCCAAATGCGATCGAGAGCGCCGCAAAATCCGTAGCTGACCATCGCATTAACGATATCCACGATCGTCTCGAAAAGGCGCTCCACGTGTTGCGGGACTAGTGGTCTGTTGCCAGATGAAGAACAACGATCCGCATTTTCAGCGGTTGTTCGACTCCGCAGCACAGGCCGAGGCCCGCGAGCGGTGCATTGAGGCGTATCGGCGGCTGAGCGTGACCGTTGACGAAAAGCTAGCCCCCGCCGATGCCGATCTGGCTCAGCTAGCCATCGGCTCGATGCTGGAAAAACTCGGCGTCATCCTACCCCCTGCCCACTCCAAGCTGGTCCACTAGGACGGACCCCCAACCCACACTGCCGGACATAAACTGCAAGACATAATTGTCCACCTAAGTGTTTTAGAATAAACAACTTGTGGTTTACAAGTCGCCAGGCGCGGTCGATATTTTGTCGGGCGATTCCACGAGCGGCGCCTGGCGGGATTCGACCTCGCCTGCTTTGACGAACTCGGCTTGACCCGGCCACGCGACCGTGAGTTGGTGAACTCGCTTAGGTCGTCTGTCTCGGCACGCAACGGCCGGTTCCTGTCATTGAGCGTTCGCGGCACGTCGCCTTTCATTCCTGAGATTTTGGCACGGCGTGGCGATCCGGCACTCGCCATCCATGAGTACGTCGCGCCTGACGATTGCGCGATTGACGATCCGCTGGCATGGGGCTCGGCGAATCCGGGGATCGCCTGCGGGATCAAGCAAGCCTCGCCAGAAAGCAACACGGAAGAGGAAACGCCATGGCCGGTAAACATCGTGCGGTCCCACGGCCCCCCTCGCGGAAGCGTAAGGCGTCCGTCCGGCCGGTGCCCCTAGACCCAAGGGGGAAGAGGAACGCACCGCTGTGCGCCGCCTGGCGGCCATGAAATACCGTCTCGCGGTGGCGACCTCCCTGGTCATTGCGGAGAAGCTGACGGAAGAGCGGGCGCAGGCGTTCGCGGTTGAGAAGGGCATCAGCTTCGAGCGGGCGATGACGCGGATCAAGGCGTCTCGAGCAAGACCGCCTGGGAAGACGTGACGGCTGAAATGGAGGATCTGCGCCGGGAGACTGAGGTGCAGCGCAGCGACCTGAGGCGCTCGAGAATGCGCGCCTCGACCAGCTGTTCTCGAAGTCTTTGTCGCTGTTCTCGAAGGGCAGCGTGCCGGCTGGGCGACTGGCGGTGCTGATCATGGGGCGGCGTGCGAAGCTGAACGGCATTGACGCGCCCACGAAGATCGCGCCCACGGATCCCACCGGGGAGCACCCGGCCGACACCGGAGCGATTAACGTCAACACGCTGAGCGAAGACACGCTTCGGCGCGTGCTGCGGGATGAGAAGCGAGAGCCCCTGGACGTCACCCGTTGCCGTTGACGGCAAGGAGCTGCCACGCGGCGTTTTCCGGGTGTCAGCGTGTCGCGA
>JAKZVK010000573.1:0-10236 GCA_047516085.1 Bryobacterales bacterium | reverse complement strand
CCTTCATCAAGCTCGCGTCCATTCGACTCATGCTCCGAAAACTCTGTAATCCTACATAAAGTCTCCGGACGGACTCTTAGCACTTTGCCATTCGCCAGGTAAGCCGATTGCCTTTATCGAGGTGAAGAATATTGGTCAAGGTGGCGGCGGCATTGGCGGGCCAGCTTGTCGTATTCGCGCAGGAACGTCGGCAGTTTCAGGGTCTTGAGGTGATCTTCGGCGCCTACTCCTGGCCGCCCTGTCGCGCCCTTGCCGCTTCGCGCACCCATCGTGTGCCGGCCGTAATACGGCGTACTCTATGGACCTTCCTGCGGAGCACCTATAAGTGCTGGTCACGGCGGCGGCATAGGGCGACAATGACCAGCCGGGGCGCCCGAACCCCGGCACGCATTCGCGGCTGACCGGGCCGCCGAGCGCGTCTTGCCGCCGCTCGGATTGGCGCGCCCGGTCCACAAGACGGCGAGATTCTTGCTCCCGTTCGCGGCCCGATACAGCACGGAGGTCGACAGGAAACGATGACAGATTCCAGGGAAAAGGCCCTGCACAAGCATGTCCGGATCGCTCCCGAGCAGTGGGAACGGCTCGAACAGGCCGCCCAGGGCACCCCTCATTCCCCCAACCAGATCCTCGTCGAGCTCGCCATGGAGGCCCTCGACCGCCGCGAATGGCCCAGTACCGAGGTCGAAATGCACGTCGCACGGGCCTCGCTGTTCACCGCCCAGTCCATCGCCCTCTACCTCATCGCCACCGGGCGCGAGAAAGAGGTCCAGGAAATCCGCGACTACATATCGACCATCGTGCCCGATCCCGACTCCGCCACGCCTGCGGGAACAGCCATGGCTTCCAGAGCCAACCCCAACAGAAACGATCCCGCATGACCATTCTGACCACACCATCGCCAGCCAGGAGCACGATCTGATGGATGTCGACCTTGCTTCCTCGACAATCGGTGCCATCCGAGAGTTTATCGACTCGCAAAGCTCACGCGCCGATCTGAAGAGCCTGGCACTCAGCGCAGGCGCCAAGGCCGGCCGAGTCATGAAGATCAAGATCTCCGGCAACATGAGCGATCCCGGATACAAGTCCAAGGCGCAATTGATGGGTGAGATCATCGACACCGTGTACGAAGACTTCGAGAAACCCGAGGCAGACGGAATTCTTCTTCGGATAGTTCGAGACCTTGTTGTGACTCGCGAGACTTGGATCCCTACCGAAGAAATCGCAAAACTTGAACGGGGACTGGCGGCAAGCAACCTCAGCATGGTCCAGGTCACCGGCTCTACCGCCGCCGTTGCATTGTTGGAAACCACGGCCGAGCAAACCCGGGCTTCCGACCTCAAGGAGGCAACAGACCTTCTCACGAAGGCACTGCTTCGCCTCTCTACGGACAAACCTGGAGCCATCACCGCTTGCACCAGCGCCTGCGAGTCGACCTGTCGGATCGCGCTCGAACGTCTGGACTTGCCGCTTCCCGCGCGCAAACAGCTACCCGACTACCTCGACTCGCTGTGTGATCAGACGAACATCATGGATCTCGCACGTGTCAGCGGCGAGGAAACGAGGAAGATTTTCGGCTCCTTGCGGGGCCTCGCGCGACATTCCTACCAAGCCGCACACGAGCTCGGCGATCGCCACGCTCAGGGCGATCGCGCATCCGACCCAACCGCCATCGCTGCCGATCTTGCCGTCGTTTCCTGTGCTGCGCTAGGCCGGCACGGGATGGGGGACTGCCGCCATGGCGGCGGATTGCACCAGCGGTGTCGGATGTTCGCAGGCGCCGGGAATCAACCGGGGGAATGGCCGATCACACCACCGCGGCTCCATGCACCAAAGCCGCACATAACGGGATCGTCAACCGTCGTTTCCAGGTAGTGGTATTGTCGCAGGAGCAGAGCGTTGAGGTTCATCTGGCGATATTATCACCTCGATGGTGCGGCGTTTTCCTCTCGCCAACGCGCGCAATCCGAAAGGTAAGCGCGGGCGTCTTTACTGAGGCGCGCGATGCCGAGCAGGCGCGATAGCATCAAAATAGGATCCTCGGATTCCGCCAGCTGTTCCGTGTGGGCATCGATTACCGAAGCGACCTCCGCGCGGGATACGTCCCGGAGGGCGCGGTCCCCTAGTTTCCGGAATGGAACCCGGTCGGCATGGCTCACAGGCGCCCAAACGAATATCGTCTCGAACTCGGTGTGACGCTCCGCCTGACCGAGGTTCCTATGCACTTGCTCCAGGATGCGCCTGCCGGTCCGCTGCCATCCATGCACTTGGGCGACCCTGCGGGCGAGCCTTTGAAGTGGCATCGGCCCTTCCCTTTCGACAATGCCCGAGATTAACTGGCGCAGAACAGGCGAATAGTCGGCATCGAAGAACCGGTCGGGGTCGACAGCGCTATCATCATTAGTTGAGGGGGCATTTTCTCTTGCAGACGCGAAACTCCACGCCGGACCATGGCTAGTCGTCGGAATCTCTTTCTTAGTTTCGGGACCGTCGTTTTCTCTATTGCCATTCTCTAACTCTGCCAATGGCACCGGGCGAGAAGCGGCCACAGTATCCGCAACGAGGTGAGTCCGACGATGTGTCGGATTTAGCTTGATTTCCTGGTCTTGCCCATTGTTTGCAGGCGGTTCGACCTCCTCGTCGGATGCCGATTCCTGCCCCATCGGCCGCTCGGGACGCAGTTCTGTATTGTCGGTAGTATAACCGTCAACCAACGGAGGACGTTCATCGGCCTCCAGCGATGAAAAAACGGCATCGACGGTGGCGCGATCGTCCATGTCGTCTGTAAGGCCGGCCTCGACGGCGCCCGGATCGTCCCTCACCGCGTTGTACCAGGATTTCATGTAAGGACGGGCGTTATCGCCCAAGTCTTCGATTATCCGGGAGGCAAAGTCCGCAAACTTGCGCGCGCCCGCCTCGATATGGAAGCCAGCCAATGTCGTGCCCGCGGACAGCAATTCCGGATCATGTTGGGGGACTGGTAGCGCAGGCTGTTCGTCACGCGAACCGTCATCATGGTCGCCGTCGTACTCTGTGGTCCGCGCTTCGACCTCCGCCTCTCTTGACGCGCGACCCGTTCGGTCTTGCTCAAGAAGCCTCTCGAGCTCGGTGTGAACTCGTTCTATGACAGAGCCAGGGTTCCTAAACCAGTCGGTCGACCAGATCCGAAGAATCGTCCAGCCGAGTCCTTCGAGCACCGCTTGGCGGACTTTATCGCGGTCGCGCGCGGTCGCCGAGGAATGGTATTGTGCGCCGTCGCACTCGATGCCCACGAGATAGCTACCAGCATGGTGGGGGTGCACAACGCCGAGGTCCACGCGAAAGCCAGATACACCGATCTGTGTACGCACCTCCCAGCCCTTGGCGCGGAACGCTTCTGCCACCGCTTCCTCGAAGGCGTTTTCGGCGGGACCGAGCGAAGCCTCGTCGCGGGAGGGCAGTGCGATGGATCCGCGCTCGGCGTAGTCGAGGAACGCCTTCAGGTCCCGCACGCCAACCGCACGGGTGCGTTCCAAATCAATCTGTTCTGCCCGAATCGAGGAGAAGACATGAAGTTCGCGGCGTGCGCGTGTGATGGCAACATTGAGGCGTTTCTCTCCGCCTGGACTATTGAGTGCACCGAAGTTCATGGTGAGTCTCCCGGCAAGGTCAGGTCCGAACGTTACCGAGAACAGCATCACGTCGCGTTCGTCGCCCTGAATGCTCTCTAGGTTCTTCACAATCACCGGCTCCTCGCGCTCATCGGCAAAAAACCACTCAAGGCGGCTATTTTCCCGGCGGATCTCGTCGAGCAGATCGAGGATCAGAGACTGCTGTTCGCCGTTGAATGTAATCACTCCCAGTGTATGACGCGCACTTTCCTGCAGCGCGAGCCAAGTCGTCAGGCGCCGTTTCACCATCTCGGCGATGGCTTTGGCTTCATCCACATTTACGCGGCCACTCCCGCGCGCGTAGGTTCCGTTCACGTTGTGGAACTTGAGCGCCTCCGAACCGGTAGCGGCCGCTGGGAACGTGACGAGCCGGTCTCCATAGTAAAAATGGTTAGAGAAGGCGATAAGCGCCTCGTCACGGCTCCTGTAGTGCCAGTCGAGACGACGGCTTGGCACGCCCGCCGTCGCTACCTCGTCGAGAATCGAAGGCATGTCGCGCTCGACCTCCGGCAAATCCTCGTCGTCATCATCTGCGCGGCCAAAGAAGTTCGTCGGCGGCAGCTGCTTTGGGTCGCCGACGATGATCGTCTGACGGGCTCGCGCGATTGCACCGATCGCGTCCCAGGTTGTAATCTGCGAGGCTTCGTCGAAGATCACGATGTCGAAGGCAGCTTGCCCCGCAGGAAGGTACTGCGCCACGGAGAGCGGCGACATAAGTACACAGGGTGCAAGCTTCCCAAGAGTTTCGGGCAGGCTCGCCAGAAGCGTGCGAATTGGCATGGAGGGCCGCTCAAGGCCAAGCTGGTGGCGGAGTGTCCCGAGTTCGGAATTCCTTGGCACGCCGTCTCTAGCCGGTAGCCCGTGAGCGATGCGGCGCATCACTTCAATTGGCGCAAGCTCGGCTGCTCTGTCGTCAAGCTGCCCGAAAGTCTCAATGATGTTCTCGTGATCCCAATGAACGAAACGACGCAATTCCTCGCTGGCATCCATCGCAAGGGGTAGCCACCAAGTTGCATAGGCCCTCCCAAATGCCTCCTCCAGCGCTCCTTCGACCACCCCGGCTTCGAGTGCCTCGACGAGCGGACCGAGCCCCGTAGCAAATGCACCCTTACTCTTTTCCACCCACCGTGCCCAATCGGCGAGACGCGCGCGCTCTGCCGCGACCGTCGCGAGGCCGGCACTGAGATCGGCAACACTCGCCCCGAAAGGAACCTGTCCACCTTTCGACGTGAAGGCGCGCTCCTTTTCCGCAGCCACCTCTTCCCTAGCCAAGAAAGTCCTGAGCGCGTCGCGAATTCCCCGGCCAGAAGATGAACCAAGCTCGGCCGTGGCCGAGCCAAAGCGTATGGGGTCCTCGGCATCTGGACGCAGATCCGTTACGGCCTCCCGGAATGCGATTGCCTGGCGTGTGGCCTCCGTCGATCGATCAGCGTCCGTCCGGCCGCCGTTCTCCGCAACCGGCGCCATCGGGCTCTTGCGCATGGCAGCGTCTCGCTCGCGCATTTTGAGGAGCGCCTTCAGATCCACCGCGGGATCAGCCATACCCTTGTCGACATAGGTCTGTAAGAGCTTCCGGACCCTTTTTCGCGCGAAGGCAGAAACTGGCCAAATCTTCGTTTGTGCCTCGCGCCAAGCGGCGTCAAGTTGTTCGAGCGGCATGCGCCGCACTGCGTCGAGCGGGTAATAAGCGACCGCCTCTGACTTCGCAGCCGCGAGCGCCTTGACGTCAGTCGCGAAGGCTTCAGCCAGGACGGTGAGACGCTCCGACGGCATGTCCGGTACAGATGAGAGATCGAGTGCGCCCTGCTCCGCACGGGGTGCGAGTTCTTTGAGCCGCGCGCGGCGATTTGCGGAGAGAGTGGGCTCGGAAGAAAGGCCCAGTTCGCGCGCGAGTGCGTGCTCGTCACGCTTCAAATCGTCGAGTGAGATTCGGAAAGCCTCGGCCGCTTCCAGAATCTCCGCCTCCCACCGATAAGACCACTCCTCCGTGCGGATCAGCGTCAGCGCGGGCCCCTCGGCCACCACCGCATATGTCCGACCAAGCTCGGCGGCAAGAGTCACAAGGCGCTTGTAGCTCTCCTCGTCATGCGCATCCCTCGACGCATAGGAGATTTCGAAAGGCGCTCCGCCATCGGCGACGCGACCCACCGCGTCGAATACACTGAAGCCTTGGGAGTGCTTGGCGTGAAGCGCCATGACGTAGGCGTTCAGCCGGTCCCGTGAGAGCCTCAGTTCCTCGGTCACTTCGATCCATTGGGTTTCCGCCGAGCCCAAAACGCGATCCCAACCACGGCCAAGCTGCGCAATGACCGACTTTCGCTCAGTCTTGTTCGAGTGGAGTTCGAGCACGGCGCCGCCGAGCCCGCTCGCTACGAGTCGACGCTGCACCACATCGAGCGCCGCTGCCTTTTCAGCGACGAAAAGCAACTGTTTTCCTTCGCCGAGACACTGCGCGATCATATTGGCGATGGTCTGGCTCTTGCCGGTTCCCGGCGGGCCGATAAGGACGAAATCGCGGCCTTCGGAGGCCGCAATCACAGCGGCGAGTTGCGAGCTATCCGCCGGCAGCGGTGTCAAGAGATCCTGTGGCGCGCGGCGGCGATCTATCTCCTCCGGCGCCACTGGAACATTATCGTTCGATTCCTCATATGCCTCCACGGGTCCATCGATCAGGTGCCGCACTAGACGGTTTTCCCGAAGCTGGTCGGCACGGTCGACGAGATCTTTCCACATCAAGTATTTCGCAAAGGAGAAGGTCGAGAGCGCGATATCCTCGACAACCTCGAAGCCGGCAACGTCGCGCACCTTCTGGCGCACGATTTCGAAGATGAACGGCACATCGATACCACTGTCGTCATGCGGCAGCTCGCCCTCCAGCTCGGGTATTTGGAGTTCGAAATCGCGCTTCAGGAACTCAAGCAAGGTAGAGTTGATCCGTACGCCGTCCTCGTGATGCACGATCTTGAAATCCGATCGCGCCGAACGGCGCTCAAGTTTGACCGGGATAAGAAGAAGTGGCGCCCGGTAGGTGCGCGTGTCTCCCTCGGTCCTCTTCCAGCGCAGGAAACCCGTAGCGAGAAAGAGCGTGTTTGTACCGCCCTCCTGCATGTCGCTCTTGGCACGGCGAAAGAGCGTCAAGAACCGGTTGCTCATGTCCTGACCGGTGAGCGGCACAGGGATCTGCCCGCTCTCGAAGGCGTCGCGAGCAACTTCCTCTTCTATTCGCTGCGTGCTTTCGGGTGAGACTGTCCGGTCGCCGATCGGATCGTCGTCCTTCAGGGATAACCCGCGAAACTTCTTCCCGGCGGCAAGCGCGTCTTCGAGTGCGGCGACGTCCAGACAGCGGAATGGCAGCGTCTGCTTGCTGTCCCGGTAGTTGAGGAGACGGTTCCGCAGCGAAAGGTCGAGGAGCTTGCTCTGCCAGCGCTCGATGCGACCCTTGGGTGTCTCGGGCTCTTGGTCGCGCTCCTCGCCGGGGAGCAGGCCGAAGTCCGGTGGCGCCGGCAGTGCGGCAGGCGCAACCTCATCCTCCGACACGTCGGTTGCTGCATCCGACACGTTGTGGCTCGCGAGTGGACGGATCCGCGCAACGCGGGATCGCGCGATATCGACAGCCATCACGAACTCGGATTCGCGATCCTCCGAGAGCCGGCGCCGGCCCTCGTCCACGGCCTGCTCGAAACCGATCGAAGGGCGCCTGGTCAAGAGCGTCGTTTCGATTGGGACGAACTCGTGCGCCTGAACCGCCTTGCGTACGGCAACCACATCGGGCTCTGTTACATGACCTAAATCTCTTTTGTGGATCCAAACTCCAACCCACGCGTGGTCTTGGGCGAACAGAACAGTAGGGTTGAGGCCAACGGCCTCGAAGGCGGCGGCGAGAAAGAGCGTGGAATCGAGGCAGGTGGCGAGCCCCTCACGGGTGATGCGCGCCGGCCCCCGAATCTTCTGGCCCTCGCGCTCAAAGGATGCTGGCGGTTCTGCATAAGATAGTCCCAGGCCGGTGGCCGCCGACCAGATTGCGCCCGCGAGCATGTATGCACGGCGCGGATCCTCCGACTGGTAGCCGTTCAGCGAACCGTCGTGCCCCGCGGCTTCCAGCAGACGCGCGGCCTCCTTCAAGACGCTTGCTATCCCCGGATCATTCGGAGAGACAAAGGCCGCGAGAATTTGAGCCATGTCAGGCACACCACCCCATTCGTCGCGTGCAAGCAGCTCAATTCGGCTCTTCTCGATAATGGTCTCAAGCCCATCGGCCTCGACGCGAAACTCGAGTTCACCGACCTCCGCTTCGTTGAGGCCCGCCAAGCGTTCGACATCGAGGGGAGTCGAAATGTCGCGAACCTTTAACTCCGATCCCGGCGCGATTCGATCGACGATCCAGGTCTTCTCGCGGATTATCGGCGGTGCTGCACGAAGCGTGATGCGCACGCCTGTGAGTGCTTCCTTTGTCGGATTTTCGATTGCGAGCTGGCGTACGATCGCAACGTCGTTCTGCGCAGAGGCGAAGTTGACCCGATGCAGAGTGTGGCAAATCAAGGACACTACCTTCGGCTCTTCCTCCTGGCTCGCGGTATCGATCAAGCTATCAGCTATTGTCAAATCCTAATTCCCTTAGTGTGCACGAACCGCCGCCAGGCATGCCAAGCGGCGGTTGTGTGCCCTGCATGTCGAGCACCGCCCATGCGCTGCGGCGGTTCGAGTGGATTTCAAGGTTCCATCACCTTGACGGATGTATCCTTGGCCAATTCGATGAACTGGCGGTCGAACGTCAGCATGGTATCGCATCGCGCAGCGGCGCCAAGATGTAGCGCATCGGCAAAATCCATGCCCTTCTCTGCGCGAGCAAGGGCTTCGGCGAGCAGGACGGGACTCTCCACCGAAACGTTGGGCAGTCCCGCGAAGGCGCGCAGGGCCGCCGCAACCTCCCTTCCGGCAAAGCCGTAGACGCTACGCAGCACCCATTCGCATTCGAGCAAGACCGTCGTGCTTACGAAGACATGCCCCGCGTCGATCGCGGCCCTCGCGTTAGCGGCCTGCCCCAGATCGTCGCCAGTCAGGTATCGCACGATGATATTGGTATCAACAGCCCGCATGGCGCCGCTTTGCTTCCGCCAGAACCCCCGCCTCCATTTCCGCCAGAGACTTGGGCGCGCCGTTGCAAGCGAGGCGTCCAAACACGTCCTCAGTCCGGGTCTCGACGAAAACCGGCATGGGTTTCAGCAGCACGCCCTCGAGCGTGTTCTCCACGACCAGCCGCATTCCCGCCTCCCAACGCAGCGCCCGCCGGATCGCCTTGGGCAGGATGACCTGACCCTTTGTCGAAATGGTGGTAGTGAGTCGTTCGGGCACCGACATCTCGATTCCTCCGGGTAATTCCGAGTAAAGCAGAAGTAAGATAAACCCTGTGGCGTCTTGACCCAAGGGCAGACATTGAACTGGCCTGCCCCCGATTAGGTGATGGTCAGCGGTTTAAGACCGGCCACATCTACCAGCTCTATTCCTACCTCCGCAGCCTGACCGCCGGCCGCCCCGGCGGGGCGGCCGTTCCTCTCCTTGTACATATGCCGTATCCGCCGCCGGCCGGCCGGCGGGGCTCACGCGCCCGCGTGTCGCGCGGCGTGGGCTCGCCCGCTTCGCCGGGGCGCTGGCCGCTGCGGCGTGCCTCTCCCTTGTGGGCGCGCTCCTCCTGCCTGCTACGGTGCAGGCGCAGAAGTCCGAGACGCTGCTGAGCAACACCGGGCGGACGACGGCGTCGGGGGGAATAAGTGCTGCCCTCTTGTATTCTGCTCAAGGGTTCATCACCGGCTCGAATGCCGGCGGATACGTCCTGAGCAGCATCGAGCTCGATGTTGCCACAGCTCACGGTGCGCTGGTAGGCGCTCCCGTCCGGCGGCGAGGCATTGGAGCGGGGGTTCCGGTGGCGGCATAGCGGCGGCGCACGGGCATGGCAGTTCCTGAAGCGCAATGACGTCTACGGAGAGGCGCTCCTGCCGCTGGCCGAGGGGCTCGGTGCCGGGCCCTGATTCGTCCCTGACGCACCCTGCGTGGATTCCATTGTCAATCGGCTTTCAATATTGGGTCTGACTCAGTCTCGATGATGGTGGCTTCGGACAGCACAAAGAGGCGGATTCTGAGCACATCCAGATCGGCACATCCCAAAATTCTGGCGCTGGAAGGCCCCGGATTGTCGATCTGGCCTCCGTTCGCCGGCAGCTGGCCTGCTGTGTGCCTTTCCCGAAGGTTGCGGCGGTTCACGGGGTTCGACCCGCCCGTGGCTCGGGCAACTTCCTGTATCCGGCGCTCCAAGCGCTGAATGACATCGAGCACCGGGTGCAACTGGAAGCCGGGGCCATGGGGCTTCAGCGCGCGTCCCCCCGCCGGCCCCGCTGTCAGGCGCGCATTGCCTGATGGGAGACAGGGTGCGAATGCGGCCAATCGGGTTGCAGTTACAGGCGGATGCTCCAGCTCCTGGATATTGAGCGGCCCTCGTGCTCCTCTTCGCCGGGCGAATCGGAGTGGCGCTCCACATAGTCGTCGAATTCCTTTAGCGCCGCCTCGCGCTCCTCCTGAGTGGCTGCATCGTCCA
>JAKZVK010000572.1:0-10949 GCA_047516085.1 Bryobacterales bacterium | reverse complement strand
ACGGCGGCGGATTTGCCCGGCGCTTGCGCTTGGTTCGGTTTCTAGCTAGTCCGTGCCGGGGGTGGTCATGAGCGGGTGGCCGAGGGTGTCGCCGTTGGCTTCGAAGCCGTCGCGGTCGACATCGACGAAGATCGGGTTGGTATAGGCGACGGGACGCCAGCGGCCTTGCGGCGCGAGGCCCCAACCCAGTTCGAGCGTCGTCGTCTCGCCGGTGGCGACGACGATCAGGTGCGCGTCCTGCTGCAGCGTGACGCGGACCGTTTCGCTGAACTTCACCACGCCGTCGGAGAACATACCGGGATTCAGGTCTTTGCGGAAGTTGTACTGCTCGGGCTGGCGGCCGTTGACGAGTACCTGCACGCGATCGATCTCGATCCAGTTCGGCGTCTGGACCTCGACGTTGAGATCGATGGAGCCTTCGCTGATGACGGTGGAGCCGATCGGCTGACCGTCGGTCGTTTCGACCTTCAGGAACGGCCCATTGGTGATCATCATCTGCCCGGCTTTGGAGTTGCGAATGACCTCGGAGGGATCGATGTCGCCCGGCTCGTCGGTCGAGCTCGGGACGTAGCTGCGCCAGTCGCCGACGCCGCCTCCGAAGACGCGGTGGGCGTCGCTGACCGCCACGCACCACAAGCGCCGGCCCTGGTTGAGCATCTGCAGCCAACCGAAGGTGCGGTTCTGGCCCGTGCGGCGGTTCCAGCCCTTGTAGTTGGGATTGAGGTTGAGGATCTCGGCGCTCCAAACTTCAGCGGCGTCGATGAGTTGCTCGAAGCCGGTGAAACCTCCGTCCTCCACACCATCGCGGTCGCGGTCAAAGAACACCGTGCCGACGGTGGGATGGTTGGCCTGTACCCAGCGGTCGGGGCCGCCGGCGAATAGGTCCATGCCGACGCGCGGGTTGACGCCCACATCGTGGCGCGAGCCGCCCGCGAGATCGGGGGTGCCCCAATTTCGGAGCACGATGGCGTTGATGCGCGGATCGTAGTTCCACAGCGGCGCCCCTCCGTCTTGTGAGAGCGGGTTGGGTGTCAGCGGGAAGGAGTTGAAGTGCTGCCCGCTGCCGGTCAACTCGATGCCGGGGACGGTGCGGATGCGGCGGCTCAACCCTAGGCGGTCGATATGGGGCTGCCAGTCGTAGATGCGATTGTGCTCGGTGGTGGGCGCGAACTCGACGTGCTCGGCGGCTATGTTGATGAGACGGTCGGTGGTGTTGCAGTAGTTGTCGCCCGAGGGCGTGGAGTGCGAGTGATAGTCGGTGCTGATCCAACCCGTGGTATCAACCGTTCGCTTGAGGGTCGCCGTCAACTCGACGGTTTCTCCCTTCGCCACCTTGATGGGCTGCTCGACCAAATCGAACTCGGGCCCGTGCGTGATGCGGACCAGGTAGTCGCCCGGCGGAATCTGCTGGTCGACGCGACCGTCGTGCGTTTGATATTGATGGTTGCCGCCGTGGGCGCGGTAGTCGGTGCCGAGGTTCGGTGACAGGGTCGGCAGGACACCGACGAACTGCACTTTGGCCGGTGACATGGCGCCTGATTCATCGCGGATCTCAATGCGCACGCGCGAGGCTTTCGATACGGCGAGATCGAGCTTCGTCGTTTCGCCACTCTTGACCGAGACGCTTTTCTCCAAGGGGTCGCGCCCGATGTCTTCGCCGCGCAGCTTGTATTCTCCGGCGGGCAGATGGAACGAGAACGCGCCGTCGCTGTCCGGGTACTGCTGCAACGAGACGCCCGCCACGTCGACGAACAGGCTGGCGCGAATCGCGGGCTGGCCGCCGGGGTCCTTGACCGAGCCCGACACCGTGCCCGAGCCTCCCGATAGCGCCTGCACGACCCCATAGGCCGCCAGGGGCGCGTCGGCGACCCCCAGCGCCACCTTGTAGACCTTCTCGTCGCCGGGGTTGAGCCGCACTTCGCTCAAAGGCAGGGGCACGCCGCCGGTGGGACCGACGGCATAGGCGCGCTTGTCGAAGGGGTCGATGCTGTCGCCGACGAAGGTGGCGCCGGCTCGTTTCTCGTCGGAGAGGCCTTTCCACAGCGGCGCAGGCGTGATGACCTTCGGCTCCTGCGATTCGTTGCGGTAGGTTGAGGTCACCAGAATGTGCTGCCAATCGTGCTCCAGGCGATACTCGTGGCGCGTGTAGAGGCCGTCGCCCTTGGGGGCGGTGCGCACCGCTTCTACCACCGCTGCGCCGCCGGAGCCGTCGTCGACGATCTTGACGTATGACATTTCTCCGCCCTCGCCACCGGGACGGAAGGCCGTCAACTGGTCGTTGTCTTCGCCGCGCAGGTCAAGGTCGTAGACGCAGCCTTGCAGCACCTGGACGTAGTCGGTGGTCATGTTGGCGCGGCGCAGCGGCTGGGCGCCGGAAACCAGTGCGTGCACCTTGTTGTTGCGCAGGACGAAGTCGCCGAGAATACCGTCGGCCTCCTTACCCTTGGGCAGCAAGTCGGTGTTGTGCCTGCCAATCTCGACGGCGATGACCTTGTCGCGTTGGGCGGTTATGCCCCAAACGAAAAGAAGAACGAATGATAGGACAACGATGAGTCTCTTCCGCATTTCTGTCTCCGGGCCGTAATCGCTACTCAACCGCGCGATGTCATTCTACACGACATGCTACGCAGTGCTTGTTAAACGCTGAATCCGAGGGGGATGCGTAAGGGCCACCTCCGCGCTGCCGGGCGCTGGGTTGGGCGGACTCCCGCCGGATTCACTGGCGGCGGAGGTTCGATCGGGGTCGTAGCGTTTGGTCTTGCCCGCTCGACTCACTCGGCGGCGCTACGGGGAGAGGCCAGTTCGGCGTCGATGATCTTGCTGAAGTCGCTGAGCGGCAGCGCGCCTTTCACCTCGATGCCGTTCACAAAAAAGATGGGCGTCGATTGCACGCCCAAGGAGACGGCCTCGTCGAGGTCGGCATTGATCAGAGATTCGTTCTTTCCGGAGTCGAGACACTCGCCGAAAGAGAGCGTGTTGAGACCGATCTCCGTCGCAATCGCCGCGAAGTCGGATTTGCGAATCCGCGAACGCTCGAACAGTTTGTCGTGATACTCCCAGAACTTGCCTTGGTCACCGCCGCAGCGGGCGGCCTCGGCGGCTTTTTGGGCCTGGGGGTGGATTTGCCGCAACGGCAGGTCCTTGTACACCAAGCTGACCTTGTCGCCGTACTTGTCGAGGACTTGTAGCAGCGTCGGTTGCACGCGCCGGCAGTAGGGGCATTGGAAGTCGGAGTACTCAACGATCGTCACCGGGGAGCCGGCGGGCCCGCGGCGCGGTGAATTCTCGAGGCTGAAACGCATCCGCGGCGCTGTCAGCATGACCGCAACTTCGCTTTTCTTCCGCAAGCCGTCGATCAGTTGCCGTTGCAGTTCCTCCCGCTCGTCGCTCTTGAGAAACTTGACGATTTGATCACGAATGGCTTCGAGGGGTTGCTTAATCCGGCTCTTCTGAGCCTCGTAGAAAGCGCTGACCTCTTCTTCGGTCGGCTCCTCGACCTTCCTGTCGATCTCGTGACGGAGAAACTCGGGCGTAGTCATGCCTTGCTCCGCAGCCGCCTTCTCGACGAGCCGGTCGCCGATGAACTCATCGAGGGCTTCGAGCCGGGCTTGGTAAGCCTGCTGCTGGAGACGGATGAGTTTCGGCGAGATGTTGAGGTCTTTCTCCTTGATTGGCCGGCCATCGACCGTCGCCACAACGGTTTCCGGGTCTTGCGATAGCTGGGCCCAGGCCGGAAGCAACAGGAAAAAACAGACGGCAGCGACCAGGCGAAGAGATGTTGGCGCGAGAGTTCTCATCACGGGGGTTTTCATGGGGTGCACCTTCCTACGCGGGAAGTTGGGGCGAACTTTCACTCTATTCTACTAGGCTGCCGCCGGAGAGGATCTCGCGGGTGGTAAATCAATATTGCCGTCCGTCGGGCTGCCGACACAGATTCCGACTGGTTGAATCGATCACGGCCGAAGTGGCAACGGCGGAGTGGCGGTGGACGAACGTGCGGGCCGTGCTGACGTTCCTCCGGCCCGCCGGAAAACGCCCGCCGCTCTGTTATGATCGACCCGGGGGGGGGCCCTCCGGGCCCGCCTCTTACGCTTCTCATGGCGTTATTCACAAAGAGCGAGAGTCCCGCGGAGCCCTCCGAGCCCCGGCGCGTGCGCACCGAGGGGTTGTGGATCAAGTGCGACTCCTGCCGCGCGATCATCTGGAAGAAGGACCTCGAGGCTAACCTCATGGTCTGCGCGAAGTGCGATTTCCACTTCAAGATTGACGCGCGCGCGCGGTTGGACCTTCTGTTCGACGAGCGCTGGGAGGAGTTCGACCACGGAATCCGCACCACCGACGCCCTGAAGTTTGTCGACCAACGCAGCTATCAGGAGCGCCTCGAGAAGGCAGAAGCCGCCACCGGCCTCAAGGACGCGGTGATCTGCGCGGTGGGAAACCTCGCAGCCCGGCCGGTGGCGATCTGCGCCATGGAGTACCGCTTCATCGGCGGCAGCATGGGCGTGGTGGTCGGCGAGAAGATCACGCTGGCAATCGAGCGCGCCGTTGAGAAGGGCATGCCGGTGATCATTATCTCCGCCTCCGGCGGCGCGCGGATGATGGAAGGCGCGCTGAGCCTGATGCAGATGGCCAAGGTCTCGGCCGCACTCACCCGGCTCGCCGCCGCCCGGCTGCCGTATGTCAGCGTCTTGACCGACCCGACGACCGGGGGCGTGACGGCCAGCTACGCCATGTTGGGCGACCTCAACATCGCCGAGCCCGGCGCGTTGATCGGCTTCGCCGGCCCCCGCGTGATCGAGCAGACCATTCGCCAGAAATTACCGAAGGGGTTTCAGCGATCCGAGTTCCTGATCGAGCACGGCATGCTCGACGCCGTGGTGTCGCGCAAAAAGATGAAGACCTTCGTGGCACACGCGCTGGACTTCTTTATCGGCCCGGCACAATAGCCCGGCGGGCATGACCTATCCAGATGCCGTCGAGTACCTGCTCTCGCTGATCGGGCCTTTGCGTTCTTCGAACTTCGGCCTCGAGCGGATGCAGCGCTTGGCGGCCGCGCTAGGGAATCCCGAGAAGAGCTTCCGCGTCGTCCATATCGCCGGCACCAACGGCAAAGGCTCGACCGCCGCCATGATCGAGGCCTGCCTGCGCGCCGCCGGACACACCACCGGCCTCTTCACCTCGCCCCACCTGGTGCGTTTCAACGAGCGCATCCGGCTAAACGGCGAGGAGATCAGCGACTCGGATTTCGCCGCGACCGTCGACCAGGTTCGTGCTGCCAACGACCGCCTCGCCGACGAACTCGGGCCCCACAGCCATCCCACGCTTTTCGAGTCGATAACCGCCGCGGCTTTTTGCGCTTTTCGCAATGCGGGGATCGAGTGGGGCGTGGTGGAAGTCGGCCTCGGCGGCCGATTGGACGCGACAAACATCGTTCAATCCGAGTTGGCGGTCATCACGCCGATCCATTTCGATCACGAGGCCTATCTCGGCAACGGCGCCGCGGCCATCGCCGGAGAAAAAGCGGGCATCGTGAAGCCGGGCCTCGGAGAATCGAAAACGCGCGTTGTGACGGCGCCCCAGATGCCCGAAGCGCTGGCGGTCATCGAAAAGAGATGCGCTGAGGTAGAGGCCTCCCTGGTCCGTGTGGGGTCGGACTGGACGGCGGAGAACCTGAGCCACACCGACGGCCGCTACCGCTTCGAGGCGGTTTGCAATCGGGGGACTTGCAACACGGCGACTGGCGATCGCCTGCCGGTCGAGCTAGCCCTGGCCGGTGAGCATCAGGCCGAGAACGCCCTCACGGCGATTGCGGCGCTCGACTGTTTACGCGTTGAGGCGCGGGGCGCTGCGTCGGGGGGCATCTGGGAGGAGTCGATCCGTGCGGGCCTCGCCGACGTGCGATGGCCCGGACGCCTCGAGTGCCTGGGAACCCGCCCCGAGATTCTCGTCGACGCGGCCCACAATCCTTCCGGCGCACGCGCGCTGGCGAAGTTCCTGCAGGAGCATCGTGCGGGCCGGCGCATGCATCTCGTGTACGGCGCGGTGCGGGACAAGGCCATCGAAGAGGCGACTGGCTTGCTTTTCCCCTGTGTCGATCGAGTGATCCTGACGCGCTCCAAAATCAGCCGCTCACTCAGCCCCGAAGGAATGTTGGCGATGGTGGACCATCATCACGAAAACATGTCCGTGGCGCCGAACGTGCGCGAGGCGCTGGAGCGAGCGAAGGCAGGGGCCGCTCCGGACGACGTGATCGTGATTGCCGGATCGATCTTTCTGGTCGGCGAGGCAAAAGAAGTCCTTGAGTCTGTTGATACATTGGTTCGGGAGCCGCGATGAGCTAACGGCTGAACGGTCGGCGGGCTCAACGAATCAGAATATGCTCAGCTACCTTCGCTCGGTTCTGTGGATGTGCCCGCTGATCGCGGTGGCAACAGCTTTCATGTGGGCCGTGTCGCTGGCGGTGTCGCTGTTCGACGGGACGGGCCGCCTGCAGCACAAGGTGGCCGTCGCTTGGGCGCGGATGCTACTGCGCATCTGCATGATCCGGGTAGACGTGCTGGGCGCCGAGAAGCTTGACCCCACGCAGGAATACGTCTTCGTCTCGAACCACTCCAGCTTGGTCGACACGCCGGTGATGTTCGGCGCGATGCCGCGCGAGTTTCGGATTCTGGCTCGGCACGGGCTCTGGAAGGTCCCGTTCGTCGGCTGGCACCTGAACCGCGCGGGACATGTCCCTGTAGAGCGTGAGAACCCGCGGGCCGCCGCCCGCAGTCTGGGTCATGCGGCACAGAAGCTCCGTGACGGCTCGTCGCTGCTGATTTTTCCCGAAGGCGGGCGCACGCGCGAGGCGAAGATGCGGCGCTTTAAACAGGGCGCGGCCGCGATCGCGATTCAAGCGCAACACCCGATCGTGCCGATGGCGCTGGTCGGGACGCGCAAGATCCTGCCCCCCAACTCCGCCCACTTACACCCCGGACGCGCCGAGTTGCGCTTGGGGAAACCGATCCCGACGGTTGGTCTGACGAACCGTGACGCTGCCCAGCTCATGCGCGACGTCCAGCAGACCGTCGGGGTGCTGGCCGAACCGCCGTTGGTGGTCTAGGCGTGGTCTAGGCGGCTCCGTAAGCGGCTTCGGCGCTTGCAGTTGGGAACCGGCCGGGTTCCCATCCTGGAGCCGTGTGAGCCGTTTCTGTCACCACGGAGCAGAGGCGGTTGCGGCGGCTGGGCGCACACAGCGGTCCGCCCCTACGAAAATAGCCGCACCGGCGGGTCAGGTTGACTCGGTGCGTGATGCCGGACCCCCGACAAAAAACTACGCCGGCTCGGGAGGAGATCCCGAGCCGGCGTAGGTGGGTTCGTGTGTGGGAAAAGCCGAGGCTACCTTGGCCAGTAGCTATGATTCGGGACGCTAATTGCCGGCTTGGTGTGAGCCGACACCGACCTAGATGGCCTCTCCTGTCCGGTAAGACGAACGGCGCGAGCTTTTTTTTGGCGTAGGGCCATTCTTTTCTTGTGATGAACCGCACCCCGGACCCGACCAGATCCCCGTAACCTAATGGTGCTGCTGTAGTTAAGTCGTTTCGCGGCTCAATTGACAACCGCCCGACGCGGCAGGACAATAGGAAGGGTAGGACTCGCTTGCCGTAAGAACGACTGCCTGATTCGTCTAGTACATTCAGGCACAGCGGCACATAGGGGCCCCTGTGCAAGGATTTGACCATCCGAAATCCGCAGCCTGGGAGACGGAGGAGTTGTTCGCGGAGTGTCGCGACAGCTTGATCAGGTACCTCCGCTATCACCTGGACGACGTGGAAGAGGCAGAAGATTTAGCACAGGAAAGTTTCCTTCGGTTCTTCGAAACCCGCAGTCGCAATGAGCAGATTGAGCAGCCGAAAGCTTGGCTGTTCCGAGTGGCACGAAACCTGCTGGTTGATCGGGGGCGAAAGAAGAAACCGGTGCTACTCGATCATAACGGTTGGGCGAAAGCCGAGAGTCGCTTAACGGTATCGCCGGCTTCGATCGATGCGAAGGTTTACCTGTCGCAATTGCCGTGGGGCGATTTGAGTCCCATGGAGCTTGAGTGCCTGCGGTTGCGTACCGAGGGCCTTAAATTGCGCGAGGTTGGAGAGGTCTTGAATCTAACGATCTCTTCTGTTGTCAGTTATTTAGCACGGGCCGCCAAGAAGTTGGGGGCGGTTGAGGGTGATTACAAGAGCACATCTAAGCACGGAAGAGCTCCTGCTGCAGTTTGACAGTGAGCTAAGCGCCGAGCCTACCGCGCACTTGGACGCGTGTGAACAGTGCCAGTGCGCCCTGGTTGATCTGGCCGCGGTGCTGCACGAGGCCGAGTTGGAACTGAGGGCATCCGTGCCCGAGGAAAGTGCCGAGCGGCATCAGGCCTCGTGGTCAGCGCTCGAGTCGCGTTTGCGGGCCAGTGATCTCGCCGTTGCAAAGGTCACGCCCTTCCCGTTGCGGTGGGCGGCGGTGTACGCGGCGGCGGCAGCGTTGGGCTTCGTTGTCATCAGCGGCTATCTCTCTCTGGAATTTTTCGGCACGCCGCCGCAGATGCCGGTTGAGATGGCGGATGTGGTTGAGCCCACGCCGGCGCCAAGCGCGGCCCAAACTGTTGCGCCTGAACCGGCTGCTCCTAATAGGAGCGCCGCGGTCGAGGACTCCTCACCTGCCATTGTGCCGCTGGAGACCGCTCTCGATATACCCCCGGCGGTTGAAGAACCACGCAATGCACGGGCGCGATTCAAGCTGGCTGAGGCTGAAGAGGCAACGCAGCCGCCCGCGCTTGCGGTCGCTGCCGAGTTCTCAGGGCCTTCAGTGGACCAGCAGCCTGTTTCGACAGCCCTCCTAGCCGGCGTGCTCTCGACCGCCCCGCCCGTGCGGGAACCGGTTGTGCAAGAGCCAGCGGTGCAAGAGCCGGTGTGGTCCCGGCCGATTCAAGAACTTGCGGACCTGAGCCCGAGAGCCGCCCAAGCGGTGATCGACGGCCATTGGGTTCTCTACCAAGCCAACGTCTGGCGGGAGGACATCGTCCCGGTCTGGACGGATGCCGGCCTTGTGCTGCGGGGCAGTGTGGAGAACGAGGCCGCCAAGGACCGGGTGCTGCGCGCGATCGGACGCGCCGAGGGCAACAGGTCGATCGCGATCGACCTTCGGCTGCGCGACGTCACGTCGAGCGCCCCGAGAGTTGCCTTGGCTTCCTCGCAAGTGGAGCGACACCCCTTGGGCGGGCTGGTGCGGAGTTCGCTGCTAACGCACTTTGGCGACACGGCTCGCCGGTCGTTCGTCGCGCCGGAGCCGTCGGTGCTGCAAGGCGAGATTGACCGCTTCGTCAGCGACGTCTTCAAGAACCAGTCCGAGTTGCTGGCCCATGCCTACGCTCTGAAGAGCGTGCTCGGCCGGGTGGACGGGGAGCGGGCGGAAGCGCTCGGGCCCGATGCCCGCGCCAAGATCCGCAAGCTTGCACAATTCCACCTAAGCGCCGTGAACGACGCGCAGGCGGGCATCTACGACCGCCTTTCCGAGACACTGCCCAGGAAGTTCTGGAGCTACCGGGCGTCGAAGAAAAATCTGACGCCGAAGCAGGACTGGCGCAGCGAAGTCGCCACGCTGCTAGGCGACACGTTGGAGCTGGATTCGACACTCACCGCGCTTCTCAGCACGCCTGAGGCGACGCTGGACGCTTCCCAGGCCAATCTCTCCTGTGGATCTCTGCTTAGCCGCATCCGAGGCCGGGTGCGCCATCTACGAGCCGGTACCGACAGCCTGCGGTAGGCGGCCCATGGCCCGATGCCCAGTCCCGGCCTGTATTTCTCACCACCTGACGGTCGAAGCACACGATAAGACCGCCCCGACTTCGTTGCGCTTGCCGGCCGTGCTCAATGTACGGTCGAGTACACTTCCGCGCGCCAAGCGGCACGCGCCTTGTCCTGACGGCCTTCTCACGCACTTCGCCTCGCCACGTGGTGAGAAATGAGGCTAGCGTGGACGGCGTCTTTGGCGCTAGCGGCCGGTCTGTGCGCCCAGTCGACGCCATCGGGCGTGATTCACGGACGAGTCGTTGATTCCCAGCAGGTTCCCCTACCCGGTGTCGCGGTTGAACTGATCGACTTCTCGAGCGGCCGGCCGATTACGGCCCACACCGACGGGCAGGGCCGCTTTACCTTCTCGATGCTTTGGAGCGGCAAGTACTCGCTGGCGTTTCAACTCGAGGACTACGTTGCGCAAAGGCTTGGCCCCTATGAGTTGCTGCCCGGTCTGCCCCGTGAAGTGAACGTCGAGTTGCGCTCGTTGTCGGCCCCGTTGACGCGGGCGAAGGCGGGCCTCGAAGGCATCGCTCTCGAGTACGGGCTCGTGCGGGAGCAGATCGAAAGCGTCCCGGTGTTGTTGGGGAGCGAGGGCCGTACGTCGGCGGACAAGTTGCTGCTGCTGGTGCCGGGCATGAGTCCGGTGGAGTCGCTGGAGATCAGTCCTTTTTCCGGGCGCGGCGCGGCGGTCTCGGCCAACGGCTCGCGGCGGTCGGCGATCAACTACAAGTTGGACGGCGCGCCAAACAACTCGCAGAACCGTTTGACCGGAGCGCAGGCCGCGACGGTCGGGCCGGTCCCCGAGGCGGTCGAAACGTTCCGCGTCATCACGCACACCTATTCGGCCGCAGAAGGGCGCAACGCCGGCGCCGTCGTCGCGCCGATCACCCGGTCGGGAGGCAACAGTTGGCATGGGCAGCTACGCACCTTTTGGCGGCCGGGCCAGAGTGATCCCTTGGAGAGCTTCGACGGCTCGTACGACTCGCTCAACGGCTGGGCGGGAGGGGGTCAGATTGGCGGGCCGATCACTCGCAAGCACCGTCTGTTCATGTTCCTCGACGCGGAAGGTTGGCTGGCGGAGCGACGCCATAACGGTGTCGCCACGGTGCTAACCGCCGCCGAAAGAGGGGG
>JAKZVK010000571.1:0-8684 GCA_047516085.1 Bryobacterales bacterium | reverse complement strand
ACGCGAGCCCGACCTTGTAGCCGAAGCCGGCCTGGCCGAGGAAGGTGTTGGTGCTGAGGAACGTCGCGTAGAACGACAGCGCGATCATCACCGGCCCCGGCCGCCCCTCGCGATGACGGTTCGCCCGCCACGCCGACAGCACCATCAGCGCGACGAACCCGCCCAGTACCACCAGCGGCACCCAGTTCTCTTCTAGCCAGGACGTGCTTTCCATAGCGGTTTGTCGTTGCGGAGTGTATCAGAGCCCCATCCGGCCGGGGCGGGGCCGCGAGAGCTGCCGACAACACACTGTCCCCGCGCCTGACGAATCACGACTGGCACCGTTGTCGAAACACAGCCCCCGAACAGGGGAGGCCCGGTGATCAGGCCCGGGTGTCAACCTGGGAAGGTAATTGACCAATCCGAAGAGAGCTCTGGGCGAACATCCGACGCCGCTTCGCGGCTCAGGCCCGCGTCACCGCTCAAGCCACTTGCCGGCCTGCATCACGCGATCGATCTTGCGGGTGTTGCCGATGTCCATGAGCGGATCAGCATCGAGCACCAGCAAGTCGGCGATCTTGCCTGCGGAGATCGTGCCGTAGTCGCTCTCGCCATCGGCCAGCAACTCGGCGGCGTCGCCCGTCGCGGCCCGCAGCGCCTGCATCGGGCTCAGGCCCGCGTCGACCAGCAACTGCAACTCGTGGTGCGTCCCCCAGCCGGTCGGGATCACCCCCGCGCCGCTGTCGGACCCGGCACCCACGCGCACTCCCGCCGCCGACAGCGCCTTGACGAAACGCTCGGCGCGCTCATACTCGGCCTTGAGCCGCGGCAGGGCGGGTTCGGCCAGCATCGCCTCGCGCGTCTCGGGCTTGAGGATGTCGTCGAGAAGCTCGGGCTTGAGCGAAGCTCGCACGTCCGGGTCGTCCAAATCTTCGGGATGCTCGGCGAAATACCACGCGCGCTCGGCCACGGTCAGCGTCGGCGTGAACGTGACGTTCTCCGCTTTCAACCGCGCCACCAACGCGGCGTCGATCTCGGTATCGCGAATCGAATGCAGGAAGTCCCGCACGCCGAGGTCGAGAAGCTGGCGCAGGTCGGCCTCGTCGAACACATGCGCTACGACGCGGATGTGCCGCTTGCCGGCCGTTTCGACGATCGCCGCGCGCATTTCCTCGGTGATCTTCGGCAGCGTGCCGTTCTTCGACTCCACCCACATCTTGATGAAGTCGACTTTCTGCGAGGCGAGTTCGTCGACACCCGCCCCCGCCTCCTCCAACGACGCCGGCCGCCGCACGAACGGTAGTTGAGCCGGGTGGCCGTCGGGATGCGTGAAGCCACGCCCGGCGGTCAAGATGCGAGGCGACGGAACCCGCCCGGCGCGCGCGTCGACAATCACCGCCAGGTGCTCTTCCATGTCGGCACCGATACTGCGGGTGGTCGTGACGCCGAAACGGAGCTGCGTCTTGAGCAGGCGCTCCATCTCCGCGCGGTTACCGAAATAGTGGGCATGCAACTCAACCAGGCCGGGGATCACGGTCTTGCCGATGCCGTCGACGATCTCGGACCCCTTGGGCACCGGCGTATCGGCGCGGGAGCCGGCCGAGCGAATCCGTGTCCCCTCGATAACGACGACCGAGTCGGCGACGGGCTCGGCGCCGCTGCCGTCGATCAGCTTGGCGCCGACGATCGAGATCAGAGGCGGGCCGGCCTCTTCGGGGACGTCCCAGGGGCCGGCGCAGCTTGCCAAGACCAGCGCCGCCGCCAAGAGGTAGGGGCACGGCATGCCGTGCCCGCCCGGCTGAGCGTTCACAGATCGGGAGCCTTGACCTGCGTCCTGGGCGACTTGCAAAGGGATGGTGACAGGCGATGTACGGCGCAGCGCTCTCATCGGGTGGATCGTAGCAAAGTGGAGCGAGCCGCGGCAGTCATACGCTCCCTTATGGTCGCGGCTCGGTTGGTGCTTCGGCTCGCTAGTCCAGCAGACCCTGCTCAAGCAGTAGCTCGGCGTTCAACACAGCTGCGCCCGCGGCGCCGCGAATGGTGTTGTGCCCGAGGATGACCATCTTGTAGTCGAGGATTGGGCATTCACGGATGCGCCCGACGGAGATCGCCATGCCACCTTCGAGCAACGCGTCTTTGCGCGGCTGCGGACGGTTCGCTTCTGTCATCACGTGGACCGGCTGCTTCGGCGCGCTGGGCAGTTGCTTCTCTTGCGGAACGCCGCGGTACGACGCGAGCGCCTCGATCAGCTTCTCGACGCCCGGCTTCTCGTTCAACTCGATGGAGACGGCTACAGTGTGCCCGTCAACGACGGCCACGCGGTTGCAGTGCGCGCTGACTTGCGCCGCGAGAGGTTCAATCCCATCGCCGGCGACGTCGCCCAGGATCTTCTGCGTCTCGCTCTCCATCTTTTCTTCTTCGTTTCCAATGAAGGGAACGACGTTGCCCACGATGTCCATCGACGGCATGCCGGGGTAGCCCGCGCCGGAAATCGCCTGCATTGTTGCCGCCAGGACCTTCGTGATGCCGAAGGGCTTCAACGGCGCGATTCCCAGGGCCATCGTGATGGTCGAACAGTTCGGGTTGGTGACGATCGCACCGCTCCAGACGCGGTTCTTGCGCTGTGCAGGGATCACCGAGAGATGGCTGGCGTTGACCTCGGGGATCAGTAGCGGAACGTCGGGATCCATGCGGTGGTTGCGCGAGTTCGACACCACGAAATGGCCCGCGCCGGCGAAGGCCTTCTCGATGTCGCCCGCGACCGAGGCGTCCATGGCCGAGAACATCAACTTGGGCGCGTTGCCGTTGGCAGGGTTGGCCTCGTGGACGGTCTGCCCGGCAATCGACTCGGGCACATTGCCGTCGAGCGTCCAATTGGCCGCGTCACGGTACTTCTTGCCGGCGCTGCGTTCACTGGCGCCGAGCCAGGTCACCTCGAACCAGGGGTGTCCCTGCAAGAAACTGATGAACTGCTGGCCGACCATGCCGGTCGCGCCCAGGATGCCCACTTCGATTCGTCGGTCCATAACGGTATTCTCCCCCGGCCCAGAGCGCCGGAGACTTTCTTGAGCTTAGCTTGTCGTCTGGAGTTGCTTGACCAGGTTGCGGTAGAGTTCGACCGCCTCGGTCAATTGTTTCTTGGGCACACGCTCTTCGGCGGTGTGCGCCACGTGGATCGAGCCAGGCCCGATGAGCAACGGCTCACCCCAGTTGGTGAGTTTCGGGATGTCGGTCGTGTACTTGACCGTGCAGGTTTCAAACCCCGGCACTTCCTTCATGCGCACCGCCGGCGTCTGGACCGGCATGGTCACGGTCACGCGGTCGTCGAGCGCGTCCTGGACCATCTTCATGACTTCATCCATGTCGGTGACGACGCGGATGACCGCGGTCGCCGAAGCGTGGTCGGAGATAACGTTGGCCGCGCGTCCGCCGGCGATGAGGCCGATGCTGCACGTGCTGTCGCCGAGGACGGGGTCGTCGGGAAGCTTGAGCGCGCGCAGCTTTTGCAAGTTGTCGAGCAGTTTGTTGATGGCCGAGTCGCCTAGCTCTTCGTAAGCGGAGTGGGCCATCTTGCCGTGCGCCTCGATTTCGACGCGCAGGTTGCCCTTCGAGCCGAGCGCGAGCTTGTTCTCGGTGGGCTCGCCATTGATCAGGTACTTCGAGCCCGGCGGAGTGCGGTTGGCAAAGTGCGCGCCGATGCCGTCGATCTCTTCACCAACGACCATGAGCAAGCCGAGGTTGCGCACGCCTTCGTCGAGCAGGGCTTCGATGGCCTTGATCATCGAGGCGCTGATGCCCTTGGTGTCGCAGGCGGCGCGGCCCCAAATGAACTCGTCATCCTCTTTGGAGGGGATGAAGGGGGGGACCGTATCCATGTGCGTCGAAAGAACGACGTCGGGGTGGCCCCAGCGCACGAATACGTTGTTGCGGTCTTTCTCGACTTCGATGCTGTCGATCTCGCCATCGTACTTGTCGGCGAGGGGCTTGAGATAGTCGTAGAGAAAACGGCCCATCTCCAACTCGTTCGGTGTCACCGAGTTGATATCGACCATCGCGCGTGTGAGCTGAAAAACGTCCATGGGGCGCCAAGTACCCCTTGAGAATATCGGATCGTTGAAGGGAGGGTCAACGGAGGAGGCGTTGTCCTTGACGCCCCGGCCCGCCGCAACCGCGCCACTCACAACAACAGAGCCGCGGATGTAATTCCGCGGGCGCGCGGGCGCAAGCCCGCGCCGCGGACGTCAGTCCGCGCGCTTCCGCCTCGACGCAACCGGCCGCGTCCAACGACGGTTCACAGCCCCGGCAGGGGCGACTGAGACGTTCTCCTCCTGACACCCGCCGGGTGCGGAACCCCAAAACAGGTGGGCTCTTCGAGGCCCTGCCTGTTGCTGTTGGGGGTCGCACAACGCAACCTTGCACCCGGCTTACGGACGAACCCACCACTCGATCCCCCCCCAGGGCGCCCTACCCGTTATCATCTAGGGATCGCGCGCGCGGGCCGGTAGCGGCGGCGCCGTTGGGAAGGGCTCCGAAGCCTGGCTTCCCGCTGCCGGAGGACGCAGCGTGAGTTCGTTTCTTGCAGCGAGCCTGCCGTCGTTCCATGGCTGACTATCAACCACAGAATCCGCTCATTGTTCAGAGCGACCACAGCATCCTCGTCGAAGTAGCGAGCCCCCGATACGCGGAAGCGCGGGACGGGTTGGCCCAGTTCGCCGAGCTGGTCAAGGCTCCGGAGCACATCCACACCTACCGCATCACTCCGCTGTCGATTTGGAACGCTTGCGCCGCGGGCCTCGAAGCTCAGGGCATCATCACGATCCTCGAGAGCTTCTCGAAATATCCCGTGCCGCCGCACATCCTGGTAGAGGTCCGGGACTATGCATCGCGCTACGGCCGGCTTCAGCTTCACCGAGAGAACGGCGATCTCGTTCTTTCCGCCAACGACCCCGTATTGGCTGAAGAGGTTTCGCACAGCAAGCACGTTAAGCCCTTCTTGCGCGAGAGGCTCTCGGCCACTTCGTTTCGCGTGGATGCGATTGCTCGTGGGGAAGTCAAGCAGGCTCTCATCAAGCTTGGTTTTCCGGCGGAGGATCTGGCGGGGTACACCGAAGGGGAAGCGCTGGCGATCGCTCTGCGATCCGTCACGATGGAAGGCGCCGACTTCGGGTTGCGGCCGTATCAGATCAACGCCGCCGAGGCGTTTCACCAAAGCGGCAGCGATCGCGGAGGCTCGGGGGTCATCGTGCTGCCTTGCGGCGCGGGGAAAACGATTGTCGCCATGGCGTGCATGGCCGGCGTGCAGTCCTCTACCTTGATCCTGACGACCAGCGTTACGGCGACCCGGCAATGGATTCGTGAACTGCTGGACAAGACGTCCCTGGAGGCGGACCAAATCGGTGAATACAGCGGATCGACGAAAGACGTCCGGCCGGTAACGATCGCCACGTATCAGATTCTGACGTGGCGACAGCGCAAGGACGCACCGTTCCCTCACTTGCAGCTCTTCGACGAGCGCAATTGGGGACTGATCGTCTATGACGAAGTGCATTTGTTGCCCGCCCCGGTGTTCCGCGTGACCGCGGGCTTGCAGGCGCGGCGGCGGCTGGGGCTGACGGCGACGCTGGTTCGCGAGGACGGCCGCGAAGAAGATGTGTTCGCACTCATCGGCCCCAAGAAGGCCGACGTGCCTTGGAAGGTGCTCGAAAACCAGGGCTGGATCGCCCAGGCCCGTTGTACCGAGATTCGGCTGCCGATGCCGCCCGACCTGCGCATGACGTACGCCATGGCCGAGAATCGGGAGAAGTTCCGGATCTGCTCTGAAAACCCCCTCAAGACGCAGCTCGTCGCCGAACTTCTCGACCGCCACGCCGGCGAGCCGACCCTGGTCATGGGGATGTATCTCGATCAGCTTCGCAAGCTCGCCGAGCCGCTCGGGCTGCCGGTGCTGACCGGTGCGACTCCGCAAACTCGGCGCGACGAGTTATTCGGCGCCTTTCGCGAAGGGAAGATCCGAACTCTAGTCGTCTCGAAGATCGCCAACTTCGCCGTCGACCTGCCCGACGCCTCGGTCGCGATCCAGGTATCGGGGACCTTCGGATCGCGGCAGGAGGAGGCGCAGCGATTGGGCCGCCTGTTGCGTCCCAAGGCGGGCCAGAATCAAGCACACTTCTATACGCTCGTGAGTGGAGAAACAGTCGAGCAGGATTTCGCTCTGAAACGGCAGCTCTTCCTTTGCGAGCAAGGGTATGAGTACTCGATCGTGGATCTCGAGGAAGAGAAGCTCGCAGGTCGCATGCCGGCATGAATCACTTCGATCTGAGCTGGGACCGGGTGTTCGAGGCGTTGCCGCTCTGGGAAAGGGTTCCGCTTGAAGCTCGCCGCTCGTTCTTAGAGCACGTCAAGTCTTCCGAGCCCGCGCGCAAGCCCGACCTTGGCGAAGCATTTCCGCTGCTGGACGAACTCGGTTTCTTCCAGCCTTCCGAGGGCCGTATCCGGGCCACGCTGAAGCCTCAGTTCAAGGTGTTCGTCAGAGTGGTGCGGGCGATGGGCCGCAGCCAAGTCTACGACTCGCCCACCCCCGTTGCATTCAACGCCTACTTGAAGGACAACTTCTCGCTAGAGGAACGAGCCGCTGTTGGAGAGGCCTCGGGTCAAGGACAGCGCAGCTATTACGGCAGCTACTACCGGGAACAGGACATCTACCGGCGGACAGCGTCCAGTCACTGGGTGAAGACGTTAGTGGCCTCGTCGTCGGTATCGTGGCATGACATGCAAGTTTCGCGCCAGCGTCCCATACCCGGCCCTGAGGTGCACACGGAAGCCCAAGAGCTGGTTCGCTTTCTGATCGAGCGGGCCGAGCCCGTGACTCTCAAAGACCTGTGCGCCGCCTGGGACGACCGGGACCCGAGCCGATTGCCCGAGGCCCTCGTCCATGGGCTCCGTCAGTTGGTCGTCTACCCGGCTTTGCGGGACGGCGACCTCGAACCGATCGTGGGCATCTGGCCATCGGTGGCATGGAGGCTCTCGGCCGCTCCTCCCAAGCCCGCAACCGTGCCGAAGGCCGGCGAAGTCTTCCAGGCTCCCTTTCTGATGGACGACATGGCGTCGATTGTGGTCGTGTGCGCCTCGGAGCCGCTGCGGTTGCGCGGGAACGACTGGAGGCTGTTCGTCAAGGCCGAGAAGGAGATCGCAGCTCAATTGGCTCCGCTGCCCGAGTGGCTGGAAGAGCCCTTCGCGCTCGGCCCCGCCGCCCGGACCGATACGGCGCTCCGGCTGTTGGCGCAGACGGGCCGCGTCGTGCAAGCGGGCGTTGCCGGGCGCGACCTGCGTTTTGAGGTGACGAAGAAGGGACGCGACTGGCTTTCGCTCGGCCCGAAGGAGCGCCTGCAAGAGTTGCTCAACCAGCTCAAGGAGAGCATCAAGGAGGAAGTGTCGTCGAAGGGATCCTCGAAGAAGAACGCACGGGGGAAACGAACGCCGCTCCGGGTCATACCGCGCTACGCAGAGGACTTCGACGACGACTACGAAGACGATTACGACGACGACACACCCGCATCGCCCTTGAACCTACTGCCCTATACTCTTGGCGCCGGCCATCAAGAGCTGAGTAATGCCGAGCTAACTGAGGTGGTCCGGCAGCGCTGCGCGGACTTGCCCTCCGAGGGGTTCGTCGACGCGGCGGTACTGCTGGAGTTCGAGGCCCGCGGAGAACATCCGCTCCGCCGGCTGCTGGGACTCGGTTCGTATCTCTCGTTCTACCTCGGCCCGATCTCCTTGTATTCGCCGAGCGAGGGCGACCTGGACATCGCTTGGTCCCGGCTCCTGTCCGACACCTTCTTCCAGCGTCTGCTGCCGCTGGGCGCGGTGAAGGTGGGCGTGGGCAAAGGGGGAGCTATTTCGCTGGGTTTGTCGGAGGTGGGCCGCTATCTCTTCGACTTGACACGAGAGCTTTCGATTGACTTGCCTGACCACCAAGGGGATCGATCGGTTGTAGTTCAACCGAACTTCGACGTCGTCTTTCTGGCTCCCTCTCCGGCGACGGAGGTGGTGATTTCGCGGTTTGCCGAGCGCAGGGGTAGACGGGTAGGAGTGCTGTTTCATATCACCAAGCAGTCCATTTTCATCGCTGCCTCGGCCGGACTGACAGCCGAGGCAGTGATCGAAAACCTGCGAAGGGTGTGCGCGAATGAGTTGCCGGCCAACGTCGAGCGGGAAATCCGCGGTTGGTCCGCGCAATGCCGCCGCATCGAGATGCAGCCGGCCATCGTCATACGCTGCCCTGATGAGGACACAGCCGCACGGGTGCGGTCGGTCGGCAAGGGGAAGGTCAGGCCGATCTCGGAAACGGTTTTGGAGTTTTCGGAACCGAAACAAAAGAGCCAGTTTGTACGGAAGCTGCGGGGGATGGGAATCTTCGTGTGACTTGTTGGAGAGGGGCGCGGGCTAGTTACGGCCGGCGCGATCAACGGAACACTTCACGTTAGGAGCAACGCCACTTTGCTTTAACAGCGCCAACCGCGAGCCGTGTTGGATGTTAGCCGCGAAGCGGCGGCCGGATGTTAGCCTGGGGTGACGCCGCTAGGCGGAACCCCAGGTATCGAACCTCTCGTGTCGGGAGCCCTGACGGGGCGATGGAAAAGCCTCGGCGCACCGAACCATTGTCGGTTCAACAGCCGTCCGTATCGCCCCGACTTTCCTTCCATCCG